>NZ_JAKMRZ010000020.1:0-18957 GCF_025772385.1 Campylobacter sp. FU_520
AATAATATTTTTAATTCTTTCTCATAAAAATATCCTTTTTCTCTCATAGAATAATTGCAACTATATATAAATAATATTCTTACATCTAGTGAGTAGGTATCATCAAGCAATTTATCACTAACTACATTTTCCTTTTCTTTAAGAATAGAAAATATTTCCAAATAAGCTCTATATTTATTAAAGTAATAAAAATCTTTTTCTCCATAGATTTCATCAAAAATACCCCAAAGATAATAAATAAATTCACTGCTTTTAAAGTCTTTAGCATAAACACTCATTTTAAAAGCTAATTGTTTAAATCTTTCAAGTTTTTTTAAATCATACTCATTAAAAATATCATCATACTCTTTGCGTGATTTTGACTTTAAAACTTTATCTATTATTTCTTTTCTGATAAGCTCTTCTGTGAAATTTAACACAAAATAATCTTGAAAATGTTTCCGTGAAGCTATCCTATTTTTGTATGTATATTCTACTTCATTTTTTGAAGTATAAAATTCTCTATTGTATAACCACTCTATTCTAGGAAATATAGAAATTAATAATTTTCTAATAACTTCTTTATTTAGTTTATTTAAACTTTCTATTTGTTCTTTAATCATTTTTTTAACACTTAGATATCCATATCCTTCTGAAGTAGTTCTTGTAAAAATCTCATAATAATTATAAATAAACTCATAAAATTTTGGCTCAAAAACTTTAAACAAAGTAATCACAGCAAAATCATACAAATATAACTCTTGTTTTATAGCGCTCATTTCAAATTTTAAAACATTTAAGTATCTATTGATATCTCTTATATTTTCAAAAGCACCTGCAAAATGATTTGTATTTAAGTTCTCTATAAATTCATTCTTATCGATTTTTTTATAAGCAAAGTTAAATTGTTCGATTTTTTGCATAAAAATTGCTATTAAATCAGCTTTATTTAATTTAGGCAGTACTATAGGAACTTGCACTATTTTTTCTATATATCTTTCGCCTTTATCTTTTTGGATTTTGTCTAAGGCTGTAGTGACTACTTCATTATCATAAGCAAGAATATACATAGTATTTTTAAAATCTGCTATAGATCTAACAAGTTGAAAAATTTCTCGTATATCCGTATCGGCTAATCTATCAAGATCATCTATAACTATAATGATTTTTGTGTCTATATTAGATAAAGCAGTGTTGATTTTATTTTTAATTTCATCTAAACCTTTTTTCTCCGCTATCAATGATTTATTAAAATCACTGATAGCGTTTGAAGTTTTAGACATTGCCACTGAAGTAACCGGATCTGCGATCACATAAGATGACATTTTAAACAATAATGCTAAATCTTCTAAATTTTGGGATACTTCAGAAAAAAATTTAAATTTAAAATGAAAATATATTTTTTTTAAATTTCTACATTTAAATTCAGGAAATGGGACTTTACAAATTTCTTTAGAAAGCATTGTAAAAAAATCACTAATAAGTTGTTTTCTAGTGGAAATATTCCAAGGATTGAAATTTATTATAACGATTTTTTTATTTATACTTAAACTCTCTAAAACCATATTTATAAATGAAGTTTTCCCGCTACCCCAATCCCCTATAATACCTATAGAAACACTGTCTTTATCTTTATAATATTTTATAGTTCTTGCTAACGCCATGGCGATTTTTTTTCTACCAAATAAGTCTTCATTTTTACTTATGATAGCTTTATCAACTTTAAAAGTATTTATTTGCATTTTTTACTCTTTATTTTTTAGCGTAATTATACATAAAATATAAATTTAGTATAAATTAAACTTTAAAATATATCATTATAAAATCATTATTAAAAAAGGAGAAACAATGCTTTCAAAAGAAGTAGTGGCTTTATTAAATGAGCAAATCAATAAAGAAATGTATGCAGCAAATTTGTATTTGAGTATGAGTTCATGGTGCTATGAGCATAGTTTTGATGGTGCAGGTGCGTTTTTGTTTGAGCATGCAAGAGAAGAAAGTGATCATGCAAGAAAACTCATCACTTATTTAAATGAAACTGATTCTAAAGTAGAGTTAAAAGAAGTTAAAAAACCTGATAGTGATTTTAAATCATTACTTGATGTGTTTGAAAAAACTTTCGAGCATGAGCAAAGCATCACTGCTTCTATTAACAATCTTGTAGATTTTATGCTTTCAAGTAAAGATTATTCTACTTTTAATTTCTTGCAATGGTATGTAAGCGAACAGCACGAAGAAGAAGCGCTTTTTAGAGGTATAGTAGATAAAATCAAACTCATAAGCGATAATGGCAATGGCTTATACATGGTAGATCAATACATCAAAAGCTTAATTAATAAATAATTTTTTAGCTTCCGTAAATTTGGAAGCTAAATATCTTTTAATTTAAAAGAATTCTTGCAAAATAAAAGTAAATTTGCTAAAATACTTTTTATTTAAAAGGATTTTTATGCAAATGAACGAAATTACTGATAAACTTAAATTTATACTCCAAAAAGAAGGCATAAAAAACGCCAAAGATTCCGATGTAGCTAAAATGCTAAATATTAATCCAGATACCTTTTATAGTATGAAATTTAGAAATTCCATACCTTATAAGCAAATACTTCATTTTTTAAATGAAAGAAATATCAATATCAATGCATTTTTTTATGAAGACTCCCTTGAGAGTAATACTCCAGCGCTTGATCTAAACTATAATGTTTTAAAATATTATGATGTTAATGCTTCTATGGGAGGTGGAGCTTTAAACGATAATGTGAGTTTTTCAGAAGTGATTATAGATGAAAAACTCAGTGATTTTTTTGGCTCAAAAGATTGTGATATCATCCCTTGTATAGGCGATAGTATGGAGCCTGAAATCAAAGATGATTCTTTGTGTTTAGTAGATAAAAGTAAAAGCTTTAAAGAAGGTGGGGTTTTTGCAGTAAATACTCGAGATGGTTTATTCATCAAACAAATTTTTAAAAGCAATAAAGGCGGGGTTTATCTGCATTCTTTTAATCTAAGTTATGCAGATGTACATTATCAAAATGGTGATTTTTTAATCGTGGGTAAGGTAGTAGGGACTATAAGTAGAATTTAGTATTTAGCAAATAACTTCTTTTTTCTATATGATAATTTTTATTATTTAAATTAACAAAAAATAAATATAAGTATATTTTTAAGTTAATTTTTATTAAAAAATAGTCACAATTATACTTTAATAGTTAATAGATAATAAATAAGAGTATTTTTATCTTTTAACAAAACACGCGAAAGGGAAGTTATGAAACACAAATTAGCTAAGGTTGCTACCTATGCCTGTTTAGCTTTAGGCATAAGTTTAAGTTCGCAAGCTTTTGCTTCTTCAGAGCCTAGAACCCTTGATGGTTATGTAGCCCAAGAAGATGCATTTTTTGACTATCTTTACAAACATCACCCTATTTTCAAATATGAAAAAGAAGGGCGTTTGGTAGGTAAATTCACTCATAGCGATAGAACAGAAAACTGGGTTTTAAATCAAAATGGAGCTAAATTTGCTGCTGAGCATGATTTAAAACAAGCTTCTATTACTTATCGCTTGCCTTATGAATCTTTTTTGGATTTTCCAAACAAATTTGTAGGCCCAAAAAAATGCGGTGAGTGTCACCCTGCTCAATATGCCTCTTGGGAGCGCTCTCGCCATGCAAAAACCGTGCGTTTTCCGCATGAAATGGAGGAAGTTGGCGGAGCTGAAGGTTTAAAAAAACCTATGTATAACTCTCAAGCTACTATTTTACCTGATGGAATTTATCCAAATGATGTTTATGCTCTCATTGGAACACCAAGAACAAAATATGGTTTTATAGATAGATGGCTTGTACGTGGAACTTACCATGTTGAAGATGGAAATTTGAGTGATTTAAGTGGTAAATTAACCGCTGGAGGTAATCAATTCTCAAGACTTTGGAGTGAGTTTTTAACTCCTGAAATGGCACAAAAAATAGCTGCTTTTGCACCTGGTTTTCCTACTAAAATGGAAGATTTTGGAGGAAATGGCTCTCAAGTATGGGGAACAAACTCTTATGCTGCAACTTATAAAGAAAAAGCAGTTTTCCAACCTGCTACTGCATATTGTGAAACCTGTCATACTTTTAAATTTGATTTTAAGAGTAAGGAAGAATTTTACAAAGCACTAGGTAATCCAAAAGAACTTCAAAAACATACCATCTCAAAAGGTATTACTTGCGAAGAATGCCACGGGGCTGGAGCACATCTTTATGGAGCAAGAGGTGCGGGTATGCCATCAAATTGCGAAAGATGTCATCAAAGATTTTCATATAATGAAGCTGATGCTAAAATCAATCCTAGAAAACCTTTCAACGCGTATTTTAAATCAAGTTGTCCTGCATGTGGAACAGAAGGTGCTCAAATGTATTCTTCAGCACACTATGATAAAGGCATGAGATGTAACACTTGTCATGATCCACATGAAGTAACTTTTAATGATTGGAAAAGCGGTTATACTAAAACAAAACTTAAAAAAACTTGTAAAGATTGCCATGAAACCCAAGCAAGCTTTTTCAAAAAAGGTGGAATTCATGCAAAAGATAATTGTACAGCTTGTCACATGCCAAATATGATGAGTTGTGAAAACTTTGGAGCGGTTCAAAACCCTGATAAAGGTGGATTTGATAATGTTAGAGCTTCACATATTTGGAATATCAAAGTAGATAAAACAGCAAAAACACTTAATCCACCAGAAGGCAAAGAAAGATCACCTAAAGTTGGTGGTTGGACTATAGCTAGAGATGATGAAGGTAGATTTTTCCTTGATTTAATGTGGAGTTGTGGTAGAACTAGTTTTAGTGATATTAATCTAATGGGTCCTGGCGCAAGTGGTTGTCATAGTCCTGTGCAATCAACCTTACCTGAAAAACTTCACTTTAGCAATCAAGAAATGATTTATGATAAAGTAATGGAGTGGCAAAACCCTGTTAAAGAAGGCTATGAGAAAATTAGAAAAGGTATAGCAAATATTGATAAAACTTTTGCTGAAAAAACCAAACTTTCAGTAGAGCAAAAATCAAAAGTGCTAAGCCTAACAAATCAAGCTCAAGCCATAGCTGATAGACTAGAAAAAGATGGTTCTTGGGGTGTTCATGGGCCTGCTTATTCTAAGAAAATCATAGAAGAAGCTTTAATTTATATCCAAGAAGCACAAAATATCCTAAATGGTAAATAAAAACAAAGGAAGAATGAAAAATTCTTCCTTAAAATAAGGAGCTAGTCTTGAAAAATTTAATCACTCGACTTTTTATTGTCCTTTTCACTCTTTTTATGCCATCAGGATTTATTTTTGCTGAGGCTAATGGAGAAATAGGCTCAATAGAAGGTGTAAAAAGTATTAGCTTAGCGCAAGCTCAAGAAATGCTAGATCAAAACAATACTTATTTTTTTGATGTCAATTCAGAGCAAGATAGACAAGCTAATGGATATATACCTAATTCTATATCAACCTATGTGGAAAATTGGCAAAATTTACTACCTAATGATAAAAATGCAAATTTAGTATTTTATGGTTTAAATCGTTTTAGATTTGAAGCTTCTCAAGCTGCTGCAGTTGCTATAGAACTTGGCTATAAGAACTCTGTTGTAATGCTTGATGGTATTGAATCATGGGTAACTTCAGGTAGAAAAGTTGAAAAAATAGATACAGTTAAATGGGAAAAAGCTAAAGAAATTATCGAGTTTAAAGATACTATTCACTCAAGATTTAAATTTAGCAATACCCCATCTTGTCGTGATTGTCATGCTCAAAAAGGTAAAGGCATTAGAGTTGATATTGCAGCAAGTAAAAACTTAATCAATCAAAAATGCGCAACTTGCCATGAAAAAGCAAGTAATGCTTTAGCAAAGAGTGCTCATGGGGTGCAAGAGTTCTTACCTGCTCAAGATACACAAAAGAAAAAAGAAAAACCATCTTGTGCGACTTGTCACTCTATTCATGTCACCCCAAAACATTCAGGAATTTATTCACAAAAACAATTAGTTGATCAAAAATGCGCACAATGCCATAAACAAAAAAGCACAACTTTTCATATGACTTTCCATGGTAAAGGCATGGTATTAAGCACACCAGGTGAAACTCCAAGTGTTGCTACTTGTTCTGATTGTCATGGTAAACACAATATATTAAAATCAAGCGAAAGAAACTCAACCCTCTCGCCAATCAACCGTGTTCAAACTTGCAAATCATGCCACCCAAATGCAAATGAAAATTTCGTAAATTGGATGGCACATGCTGATCATAGCGATGGCGAAAAATATCCTGGGCTACATGGTGCTTATATATTCATGACTATTTTAGTGATTTCTGTGTTTGTTTTCTTTGGAGCTCATACTATACTTTGGTGCTTGCGTTTAATTGCTATGCGTATAAAATATCCTAAAGAATGGAAAGAAGCAAGAAAGGCAGCACATGAAGATAAAGTAAGAGTAAGAAGATTTAGTACTTTCCATAGAATTCAACATTTCTTTATGGCAGCTAGCTTTTTGGGTCTTGCATTCTCAGGCTTACCGCAAAAATTCTATGATTCAGCGTGGGCTAAACCTATGATTGATTTAATGGGTGGAGATATCATTAATGCAGCAACCATACATCATATTTCAGCCATAGTAATGTTTGCAGTATTTTTCTCTCACATTGGAGAAATCATCATTGTAAATTGGAAACGCCGTGATGTAGCAAGGGATCCAATAACTGGCAAAATAAGCTTTATGAAAGTTTTAAAAGCTACTTTTGGTCCTGATTCTTTAATGCCAAATTGGCAAGATTTTAAAGATATGAAAGATCATTTTAAATGGTTCTTTGGTTTTGGGCCAAGACCACAATTTGACCGCTGGACTTATTGGGAAAAATTTGATTATCTAGCAGTATTTTGGGGTATGTTTATCATTGGTATTTCAGGGCTTATTTTATGGTTCCCTGCTTTCTTTGGTAAATTTTTACCAGGTGAAGCAATCAACTTAGCAACCCTACTTCACTCTGATGAAGCTTTACTTGCTACAGGATTTATTTTTGCAATTCACTTCTTTAATACGCATTTTAGAGCAGATCGCTTCCCTATGGATATGGTAATTTTTTCAGGAAGTATTAGTGAAGAAGAGATTAAACAAGAAAGAAGCGTATGGTATAAACGCTTAAAAGAAAGTGGAAAATTAAGCACTTTATATGAAAATAAAAGTAATTTCAAAGCATATCAATGGCTAGCTAAACTTGCAGGATTTGCAATGCTAATCACTGGCTTAGTATTTTTATTTTTAATGCTTTATACTTTCTTTAACACTATCTTATAACCTTATTCGCTATAATAGCGAATAAGGACTTTTCCTAATTTTTTCAAGGATTTTAAATGTTTAAAACAATACTCTCACTTAGTTTTTTAAGTATTTTTTTTATAGCTTGTTCTAATGAAGAAAAACTTGATTCTAATTTAATCTCAAGCGGTACACAATTTTCTAAAGAAAATTTGCAAAAAGCAAATGATTTAGATAAAAAATCTTATGAAGAAATAGCTCATTTATTTAAAGATAATACAAATATAAAAAGTGATGATAAAAACATTTTAATCATTTTTAGCGCAAATCACTGCTTATATTGTGATAAATTAAAAGAAGAAATTAAAAATGATAAAAAAATACAAGAACTTATAAAAGACAAATACAGCTCATATTATATAAATATAAGCTATAAAAAAATTCATACATTTTATAAAAACCATAAAAGTGACTTAAGCACAGCTGAACTTTCTAGTATTTATGATATAGTGGCCACCCCTACTATTGTAATTTTAAACAAAAACAGCCAAACCTTGCTAAATTATCCTGGTTTTATTAGCACAAAAAGATTAAGTGCCACAATGGAGTTTTTAAACCAAAAAGAAAATCAAAATTTAGACGAAACAGCTATAGCACAAAAACTTATACATTTTTATAAAGAAAATAATATTTAAAGGTTAAAAATGCAGTATTTTTTTTCTTTTGCAATGAGTTTTTTGCTAATGAGCATATACGCCATAGCTTGTGCTGTGGCGACTTTTATAGAAAATGATTTTGGTATTAGTGCAGCTAAAGCTTTGATTTATAATAATGCTTGGTTTGATATGTTGCATTTATTACTAGGTTTAAATTTAATCGGAGTGATATTTTATAACAAGCTTTTTCAAAAGAAAAAATACTCTATCTTGCTTTTACATTTATCTTTTATAGTGATTTTAATCGGCGCTGGACTTACTAGATATTTTGGCTTAGAAGGTGGAATGCATATAAGAGAAAATCAAAGCTCTAACACCATAGTTACTAGGGAAGAATTTTTAAAAATTACTGATTTTGATACTAATGCTAGTTTTGAATTTCCTATTAGCTTTACCCCACTAACTCAAAAGCATTTTGAAAAAACTATTGACTTAAATGGCGAAAAATTAATCATAAGCTCTATCAAATACACTCCACAAAAAGATTCTATCACACCTGCTAGCTTAAAATTAAATATTAATTATCAAAAAGCAAATACACAAATAATCTTAAATCCAAATTTTACAAACAAACAAGCAGTGCATTTTAACTTACAGGGAAAAGATTTTACTATCAATTGGGGGCCTAAAGAAATCAAACTTCCTTTTGCATTACACTTAAAAGATTTTATATTAGAGCGTTATTTAGGCTCTATGAGTCCATCTTCTTATACTTCAAAAATTCAAATCATAGATAAGCAAAACAATATTGAGTTAGATTATGATATTTTTATGAATAATGTTCTTGATTATGATGGATATAGATTTTTTCAAAGTTCTTATGATCAAGATGAGCAAGGCACTATACTTTCAGTCAATAAAGATCCTGGTAAAATCCCTACTTATATAGGTTATACTTTATTGATTTTAGGATTTTTATGGGTTTTATTTGATAAAAACTCAAGATTTCATCGTTTAAGCATTTATTTAAAAAAAGGCCAAAGTTTTGTATTGTTTATTTTGCTTTTTGCAAATTCACAAACTCCGCTTTTTGCACAAGAAAATAAAAATGAAATTTTAAATTTAATCTCAAATTTGCAAAAGAATTCCTATGAGCATTCTTTAAATTTTGCAAGATTACTTGTGCAAGATCATAATGGCAGAATCAAACCTTTAGATACTTTAGCAATGGAATTTGTTTATAAAATTACTCAAAAAGAAAAATTTTTAAATCTTCACTATGATCAAATTTTTCTTGCAATGATGATTTATCCCAAAGAATTTAGAAAAATCAAAATGATAGCTACAAAAACAAGCAAACTAAGAGAATTAATAGGTGCAGATATAAATGAAAAATACATAGCATTTGATGATGTGTTTGATAATGGGGTATATAAACTTAGTAATTATGTTGAGGAAGCTAACCGTAAAAAGCCTTCATTAAGAACTAGCTTTGATAAAGATTTGCTAGCCTTAGATGAAAAAATAAATCATGCATATTATATTTATAGCGGTCAAGCTTTAACTATTTTTCCTGATATTAATGAGCAAAGTTTAAAGTGGTATTCTCCGGTGCAAATTTTACCTTTTGCAAAAGAAGATGTAGGGCGTTTACAAATGCTTTTAGTTAGCTATTTTTTACAAGTTCGCAATGGTGTTGAAAACAATCAATGGCAAGATGCAAATGAAATTTTACAATCTTTAAAAGATTTTCAAAATCATTATGGAAGCAGTGTTTTACCACCAAAAGAAAGATTAGATCTTGAAATACTGCTTAATCATTATAATATCTTTGATAATCTAACTTTTGTTTATATTAGCTTTGCATTAGTGTTTTTCTTTTTAAGTTTTTATACTATATTAAAAAATATTTCTTTATCTGCCTTTGTATATAGATTTTTTTACATCATTTTAAGCATGTGTGTAGTCATACATGCACTAGCTTTAATCATTCGTTGGTATGTAGGTGGGCATGCTCCTTGGAGTAATGCTTATGAAAGCATGATTTACATAGCTTTTGCTTGTGCGATAAGTGCTGTGATATTTTTTAAAAAATCACTCTTAGCTTTATGTGGTGCGAGCTTTTTAGCAGGTATTTCACTTTTTGTAGCTCATCTTGGCTTTATGGATCCTCAAATTGGGAATTTAGTACCTGTTTTAAAATCATATTGGCTTAATATTCATGTTTCTATTATAACAGCAAGTTATGGATTTTTAGCACTTTGTTTTATTATAGGGATTTTAAGTTTAATTCTTTTTGCTCTAAGGGGTAAAAATAAAAACATAGATTTAAACATCACCAAACTACACTGCGTTAATGAAATGTCTATGATAATAGGGCTTGCAATGCTTACAATAGGAAATTTTTTAGGTGGAGTTTGGGCTAATGAAAGCTGGGGAAGATATTGGGGTTGGGATCCAAAAGAAACTTGGGCTTTGATTTCTATTGTAGTTTATACCATGGTATTACACTTAAGATTTATTTTCAAAACTTATTTTATTTTTGTTTTTGCAAGTGCTAGCGTTTTAGCCTTTTATAGTATATTAATGACTTATTTTGGAGTAAATTTTTACCTTTCTGGGCTTCATTCTTATGCAAATGGCGATGCTTTTCCTATACCAACTTTTGTGTATGTTTTGATTGTGCTTAATTTTGTTTTAATTATTAGTGCAGGAAGAAAACGGGATTTAAATACGCCTAGTTTTTAAACTAGGCTTTGCTTTTTTCTATTTCTTGAAGTACTAGGATAAGATCTTTTAAATTTTCATAAGGAATATGAACTTTCCAATCTATTCCATTTTCCTTTTTTAAAGCCACACCTATGCTTAAGACGTCATTACTTCCTACACCATAAGGATTAGAAAGATTACAAAGGCTTATTTCTCCACTTTTACTACCATGTAATTCTATAGTTTTAAATATTTTTTTACTCATGTTTATCCCTAAAAGCTGTGATAATTTTTGCTTGAAATTTTAGCCAATCTTTTTGAAGCATGATAGGAAAACCACCATAAACCCTAGCACCTTCTAAATTTTTAGTGACCCCACCTCTTGCGGCTATGGTAGCAAAATCTCCTATTTCTAAATGCCCACTTGTAGCACTTTGTCCACCCATAGTAACATTTTTACCCAAAATACTTGAACCTGAAATTCCACTTTGAGCTACTATAAGACAATTCTCCCCTACTTCACAATTATGCCCTACTTGAACAAGATTATCAATCTTTGCGCCTTGCTTTATGATAGTGCTTTCAAAAACTGCTCTATCAATAGTCGTGCAAGCTCCAACTTCTACAAAATCTTCTAAAATAACATTTCCATTATGATAAATCTTATAATGCTCGCCATTTTTTGTATGCGCATAGCCAAAACCATCACTACCTATAACACAATTTGCCAGTAAATGACATTTTTTACCTATTTTAGTGTCATTATAAATCACAACATTTGGATGAATTATAGTATATTCACCTATACTTACATTATCGCCTATATAAGCACCTGCCATTATCACTACATGATCTGCTATTTGGACATTTTCGCCTATATAAACATTTGGCATAATCTTGGCACTTTTAGCAATTTTAGAATTTTTCTTTTCACTAGAGATTAAAGGTTTTGCAAAAAGCTTACTTAAAAGCGCAAAAGACAAATGTGGATTATCAACAACTAACTTAATACAATCTTTTGAAACTAAATTTTCAAATTCTTTGGAGACTAATATAGCCCCAGCTCCACTACTTGCAATTTTTTTAGAGTTTTTTTCTCCATCGCAATAACTAAGTTCAGTAAAACTTGCATTATTCAAAGAATTCAAAGCTGTAATTTCTATATCATCTCCGCAATATTCTATGCCTAAAAATTTAGCAATTTCACTAATTTTCATTTTACCTCCATTAAAATAGAACCACTTCTAACAACACTAATAGGATTATACTTTTTCATGGTTTTTAAAAAGTTATCGATATTTTTTGCATTATCACTTGCCATTACTATAATAAACTCATCATCACTATAAGTCACACTGCCATTATAAGCTTTTAATATAGCATCTAAGCCTGCAAAATTTTCATTTAAAGCAATCTTTACCAAGGCTGTTTCTTTTTCTATAAAATCACTAGAATCAATCACCTTATAAGTAGGTATGAGTTTATGAAGTTGTTTAATAATTTGCTCAAAAACTTTTTCATCGCCTAAAGTAACGATATTTATCCTTGAGAATTCTTTATCATCAAGTGGAGCAACTGTAAGAGATTCTATATTATAACCGCGTCCTGAAAAAAGCCCAACAACGCGTGATAATACCCCATGCTCATTTAATACAATGACAGAAATTACTCTTCTTTTCATTTTTTATCCTTGTTTTTATAACTAGGTAAAATCATATTATAAATTGCCCCACCTGCAGGTACCATAGGTAATACATCTTCATAACGATCTATAGCTACATTTAAAACACAAGTTTTTTTAGATTCTAAGGCTACTTTAAAAGCTTTTTGAAATTCTTCTTTACTAAAGACATTACAACCCTCACAATGAAAACCTTTAGTAATAGTAACAAAATCAGGCTGGTTTGTTAAATCTGTATTAGAAAATCTTTCTTTATAAAACATACTTTGCCATTGTCTTACCATGCCTAAAAAAGAATTATTTAAAATGATATTAATCACTTTGATTCCATAGGCACTTGCTGTCATTAGCTCTTGTATATTCATTAAAAAAGAACCATCGCCTACGAAATTTACCACCACTTCTTCACCCACAGCTAATTTAGCTCCAAGTGCAGCTGGTAAAGAATACCCCATAGTTCCTTGCCCACCACTTGTTGCAAGTTGTCTGGCATAATTAAAAGGATAAAATTGCGCTACCCACATTTGATGTTGTCCCACATCAGTAATTATCCTTGCATCAGGAGCTAATCTAGCACATTCTTCTATAACCCATTGAGGTTTTAAAACTTCATCACTATCTTCATAGATTAAGGGATATAATTGTTGATATCTTTGTAAAGTTTTAAACCATTCTTGGTATTTTGTATTATCAAAACTTTCTTTTTTTAATTCTTCTAAGGTATCTAAAATAACACTTTTAATATCCCCAACTATAGGAAAATGTGCTTCGATAATTTTAGAAATAGAACTTGGATCTATATCGATATGAACGATTTTTGCGCCCTTAGCAAATTCACTTGTTTTACCAGTAATCCTATCATCAAACCTAGCGCCCACAGCAATAAGTAAATCACACTCACTTAAAGCAATATTTGCACAATAACTCCCATGCATGCCTGCCATTTTTAAATTAAGCTCATCATCGCTTCTTAAAGTTCCTAGAGCCATCAAGGTTTCAACTGCAGGAATTTGACAAAAATGAATTAATTCTCTTAATTCATCACTAGCATTAGAAGCTATACAACCTCCACCTAAGTAAAATAAAGGCTTTTGAGCATTTTTAATCAAACTTACTAATTTCTTAATTTGCTTGATATTTCCTTTATAGGTTGGTTTGTAAGTTTTCATAGAAATTTCTTTAGGATAATGCCATTTACCTATAGCAGCAGTAACATCTTTTGGTATATCAATATGCACAGGCCCTTTTCTACCTGTTGTAGCAATATAAAAAGCTTCTTTTAAAATTTTAGGTAATTCTTCGATATTTTTTACTAAATAATTATGCTTTACACAAGGTCTTGAAATACCTATAGCATCGATTTCTTGAAAGGCATCTGTTCCTATTAAAGAATTTGCAACTTGAGCTGAAATTAAAACTAAAGGTATAGAATCACTATAAGCAGTAGCTAAACCTGTAACTGTATTAGTAAAACCAGGTCCACTTGTAACTACTGCCACACCAACCCCACCACTCATTCTAGCATAAGCATCAGCACTATGTAAGGCTGCTTGCTCGTGTCTTACTAAAATGTGTTTAAAATGAGTTTGCTTATAAATTTCATCATAAATATTTAAAGCCGCACCACCAGGATAACCAAAAACTACTTTAACATTTTCTTCTTTTAATGCTTCACAAATCATTTGCGAGCCATTTAGCTCTTTCATTATTTTACCTTTTTGCTTAAAATGGAAAATATTATAACGATAATTTAATAAATATTATTTTATAAGGAGAGTTTCTTGAAAAATCAAGAAACTACTTGTGCTTTTTTAGCGTATTCTGTGCCTAAATCAAAAGCTTTTGCATTTGCTTCTTTAGTTTTTGCAGGTACCATATCAAGCATAGTTTGTTTTAATGCATCAATATCAATGCATTTACTCATATAAGCAGCTATAGCTAGAGCAACAACTGATTGAGTAGCTACATTCCCTACTTCTTCTTTAGCTATAGTAATAATAGGAATTTCAAAAATTTTCCATCTAGCATAATCTTCTTTGCTTGGATGAACTAAATTTGGCTCTACAACTATAACACCACCATCATTAACACCATCTTTAAAACTATGATAACCCTTATCAGCAGTTGAAAGCATAAAACTAACTTCACCTTCTACTGCATAAGGAAAAAAGATTTCATTTTCATCAATGATAATATCAACCTTAGTTGGCCCACCTCTAACTTGAGAAGTATAAGTAGAAGCTTTAAAAGCATTACGTCCTTCTTTAATGGCAGCTTTAGCTAAAATTTCACCTGCAGTGATAACCCCTTGTCCACCTTCACCGCAAAATCTTAATTGGTATTTCATTTTAATGCTCCTAAATCAACCATTCTTTTTTCTTTCAAAGCCCTTCTAACCTCTTCATAAGCTTCGCAATATTCTGCCTTGCTTTCATCTTGGTGTAAAATTCCTGTAGGAAATTTATCTGCTCTTTGTTCATAGTCTAATTGTTCAAATTTAGACTTTTCAACACAACGATTTTTAATCCAATCAAGCATGCTTACAGCTTCACCCATTTTATTTTTTCTACCAAGATTAATATGGCAGTTTGAAAATACATCTACAAAACTATAACCTTTGTGAGATAAAGCTTTAAAAATGATATTTTCAAGTTTATTTGCCTCTATAACATTTGTTCTTGCTACAAAAGAAGCTCCTGCAGCTTTAGTAAGCTCACAAGCATCAAAATTTGGGTCTATATTACCTGCTTGAGCAGTAACAGTATAAAAGCCTTGTGGGGTAGTTGGCGAAGTTTGTGAATTTGTAAGACCATAAATAAAATTATTGATTAAAATATGGGTTAAATCTATATTTCTTCTACATCCATGAATGGTGTGATTTCCACCAATTGCTAACGTATCACCATCCCCGCTTACTACGATTACATGTTTTTTAGGATTTGCTAGTTTAATCCCTGTTGCATAAGCAATAGCTCTACCATGGGTAGTATGCACTGTATTACAATTTACATAAGAACTCATTCTACCACTACAACCTATACCAGAAACTAAGCAAACATCATCCATATTCCAGCCAAGTTTTTGAATAGCTCTAATAATAGCTTTTAAAACAACGCCATCCCCACAACCCCAGCACCATTGTGTTGGAAGTTTATCTACTCTTAAATATTCATCATAATTAAAAGCCATTTTACATATTCTCCTTTACTTTAGCAATAATTTCACTTGGGGTTATAGGGCGACCATTTGCACGGTGCAAGCTAATAAAATCATCTCTTTTGCTTACTCTTTGAATTTCTTCTAAATATTGCCCCATATTAAGCTCACTTACCATAACTTTTTCAAATTTAGATACCACTTGAGCTATTTTTTTCTCAGCTACTGGATAAAGGGTAATAGGTCTAAAAAGCCCTACTTTTAAACCCTCTTCTCTAAGTCTTAAGATAGCTTCTTTAGCAGATCTTGCAACACTACCATAAGCAATGATTAAAAACTGCGCATCATCACACATAAACTCTTCATAAGTACAAATTTCATCGGTATTATTTTTGATCTTACCAAATAATCTTTTGATATTTTTATCTACTATTGCTCCATCTTCTGTTGGAAAGCCTATATCTCCATGATGAAGTCCTGTGATATGATAACGATAACCTTCAAAGAAAGGATTTAGCGTAGCAGCTTCATTTTCCCCTGCTGCATAAGGTTTATAATCTTTTTTATCGCCCGTAAATTTTTTACGGTTAATAATTTCTAGTTCTTCTAAATCAGGTAATTTTGCCTTACCATTCATATGTCCTATAGTTTCATCTAAAAGCAAAAATACTGGTGTCATATATTTTTCAGCTAGATTAAAAGCTCTAATGGTTTCAGTGTAAGCTTCTTCTAATGAAGCAGGAGCTAAAGCTATACTTGCATAATCTCCATGTGTTGGAGCTTTTGCTTGAAACAAATCTCCTTGTGCAACTCTTGTTGGAAGACCAGTTGATGGACCACCTCTCATAACATTTACAATTACTAGTGGAATTTCAGCTATAAAACCTAAACCAATTTGCTCAGCTTTTAAAGAAATTCCAGGTCCACTACTTGCTGTCATAGACTTAACACCACTCATAGAAGCACCCAAAGCCACACTAATACCTGAAATTTCATCTTCCATTTGTATAAAAGTACCATCATTTTTTGGTAGCATATGACTTAATTCATGTGCTATTTCAGAACTTGGGGTAATTGGATAACCACCAAAAAATTTACAGCCACAATCAATCGCAGCTTTTGCTACTAAAACATTACCTGTTGATATCACTTCTCTCATTATTTTTCCTATGCGTTTAATTTTTTATATTTATTTTCTTTAATAGCTTGTGCTCTTTCTTTAGCTTCTGTCGTAAGTTTTGCAAATTTAAATTCATCTCTTTTAGCAACAAAAATTGCAAAATCAGGACAATGACTTTCACATTCACTACAGCCTATACAAGAATCAGGATGAACCACTTCTATCATCTGTCCTAAAACTGCACTGATTTCATCTCTCATTGCTAAAACTCCAGCTGGGCAATAACTAACACAGATATTACAAGCTTTACATCTTGCTTCATCAACCCAAACTGGTGTATTTTCTGGGGTTATCATTAATATTCCTTTCAAAATTTTATTATTTTTAATGATTTTTTATCAAAAATTATTTTTAAAACAAACTTTTTATTATAGCGAATTTATAGCATGAATTAATATTATTTAAGATATAAAGCAAAACAAATAGATATTTATAACGCAAAGTAACATTAGGAGTAAAAAACTCCTAAAAATTATTTATAATTATACTGAATAAAAGAATTTTCTAAGATATTTTGCTCTTGGTTATCTAATTTTAACTCTAAAGTTTCAAGCACTCCATCAAGACTAATTCTTGCCATAACTCCAAAAGCTTTTTCTCTTATGCCGTATTCTCCATCTAAAATCACACATATTGGTAAAAATTCTCCACTTTTTAAAGCCTCTATCATTCTCACGCAAGCACTTGCAGGAGCTAAATATGCTGAAGTTTTTAAGTGTTTGATAATTTTAGCACCACCAGTTTTAACTTCTTGTTCTATTTGAGCAAGATCATATTCATTTAAAACCTCATTTAATGCTTTGTTATGAACTTTACTTTGAGATTTTACTAAAACCATGCTATCATTGTGAAAACCTATAAGTTTAGTATCTACACATGAAGTTTTTATATTTAGCTTTTTACCAACTTCATATTTAAATCTAGCATTGTCTAAAACACCTGCCATAGCAATGATTTTTTTTGATGAAAATAATTTACTTTCATAAAGAGCGTTGAGTAAAAAATCCACAGGATTACTTACTATGATAAACAAAGGATCGTTGTTAAATTTTTTAATATTTTTTGCACACTCAAGCATAATTTTAGAATTAATGGCAAAAAGCTCATCCCTACTTTGACCTTCTTTTCTAGCCACTCCTGCACTAAAAATAACCACTTGAGAATCTTTTGAGTGTGCATAATCATCTGTACAAGTTATTTTAATATCAAAATTAAAAGCAGCTATACTCTGACTTAATTCTAATTCTCTAGTAAAAAGCAAATCTTTATTAATATCAATTAAAACAAGCTCATCAACTAACTCTCTTAAAATCAAAGCATAAGCAGTACTTACACCAACATTTCCTGCACCTATAATAGTGATTTTCATTTTTTCTCCTTTTTGTATTTATTTCACTAAATTAGCTGGCAATTCAAAAATATTTTTAATTAAATGATAAGGAAGTTGCAAACTTTGTGCGATAAGTTGAGTTTTAAACTCAGGGCTTTCCACTGTTCCACTTAATTTAATTTGTGTACTAATTTGCCTATCTTTGCCTAATATAATTTGATTGATAATAGGAACTTTGGAAATAACTGAACTTGCTGATTTTAGTGTTCTAAGCTCTAATAAACCATCCACTTGATTATTTCTTAAGTTGATTTTAACTTGACCTAGCACATCTGCACTATCACCATTAAAATTAAGTGCGTCTATTTCAAAAAGATCTTTTTTACGATTGAAACTTATACCAGCATTTTCAACACTAAAACCTTTTTCATTAAAGGTAGGTGCTTTAAATAAAAGTAAACTAGGTATGGTATCAATAAAGCTTAAAAGCTGTTGATGAAATTTTAAATCTTTTAAATAAGTATCTTTAAACAAAAACTTACCTTTGAAAAAATCAGTGCTATTACCATCAACATAAAGATTAAACTCACCTTTTTCAAAAACATTTTGACGCATAAAGGTGTTTAGAAAATCATCATCCATTTTTAAAGCTCTAATTTGCATTTGATTTTCTTTAAGCAAAAAATCAAATTTAGATTCATTTCTATTTGCCCAAGCTTTTAAATAATCTTTTTTAATTTTAGCGTCAAATTGATCAAAATCTAAGGTTTTATTAAAATCTTTCAAAATCAAATCTATATTTTTCCCGCTAATATTATAAGTTGAATTTTCAAGGGTATCTAAAGTATTTTCTGTGTCTTGTTGTGAAATTAATAAATTAATATTATTTAAAGTGATATTTACATCATCATTGTCTTTTTGAGCAAAAACATTACCACTTGCACTAGTTAAATTAAAATCATCACCTTTTATTTTTATGCTAAAA
>NZ_JAKMRZ010000021.1:0-18536 GCF_025772385.1 Campylobacter sp. FU_520
GTTGATGGCTTTGGCAATAGCACCAAGCTCATCATTGCTTTTAACATCTATCATAGCTGAATCTTTAGTTTTATGATTGATAAAATCAAAGAAAGAGTTGAGGCCGCTTTGTATAGCTTGTAAAGGTGATAGATAATAAGAAATAATAAAGTAAAGTAAAATAATACTAGCAATACTTGTAAAAATAACTATAGTGGTTTGAATATAAGCAATTTTTAAAGCAGGGGCTTCAATAACTTCTATGTTTTCTCCTGCGCATGTTGTATAACCATCAATTTTGACACAAATACCAAATCTATTTTGACCATTTTGAGTAATATAGTTAAAGATATTATAATCACCAGCTTTTTCGTAAGCTTTAGCTACTGTAATAATATCTGGATTTTGCTCTCCACTAACCAATGTTTTATCAGTTGATGCAAATACGGTATAAGCATGATCAAATACAAAAGTTCTTCCCGGTAATTCACTAAATTCAGTTTGTAAGTCTTTTACTAAAACATCAATGGCTAATATACCTATAAATTTGCCATCTTTAACTAAAGGCATAGCATAGGTAAAACACGGCAATCCTGTTGTTGCGTCAATATATGAGGCTGTGATATATAGACCATTTTTCTTTCTAGCTTCTATATAAAATTCTCTCGTTGTTGCATCATAGTTATCTGCTTTTCCATAAATTCCATAATCCAAACCTTTGCTATCACTATCTGGATCACTAACTATCAATTCTCCATTAGGTTGAGCTATGTAAACAGCTAAATAATTGTTCATATCTCTAACGGCTTTAAGTAAATTACCTGTATTTTCCGTAAGTTTTTCTTGGGTATTTAATTCACTATATGGAAGTTTTAAAATAGCTTGAGAAAGTTTTTCCAAAGAGTGAGTATTGAGATTTTTAAAATCTCTCATTGATTTTTCAGCGGCTCTTACATAATTAGTTTCAGCTTTAACCACTTCATAATTTAAAGCTTTTTTTGTAAAAATAAAGCTAATTATGCCAAGTACTATAAGACATACGATGGCTATAATGTTTGCAATTAATGAAATTTTTAGTTTGATACTTTTCATTAATAAACTCCTTTTGTTATAGTAAGATTTAAATGAGTTTATTATAGCACTAAAAATTAAAAAAGAACCAAATATTATTTAAATGATAAATTTTTATAAAGAGAATTTAAAAGATTAGAACATGCTTTTGAAAGTATAGTGTAAGTTTCATCAAAATCTCCGCTATACCAAGGATCAGGCACTTCATCATATCCTAATTCTAAAGCATAAGAAGTGATTTTGTGAATTTTGTGTTTAAAATTTGGAAAATTTTTAACCACGTCATTATAATTAGAATTATCCATAACGATAATAAGATCATTTTCTTCACACATTTTTAAGCTCAACTTTTGACTGCAAAATGGCTTAGAGTTGATATTTTTACTATTTAACATGGCTTTGGTTTTAAAGTGCATATCTTCTCCATCATGATAACCTGAAGTACCTGCACTAGAAACAGTAAATTTATCATTTGATTTTGCTTTTATTAAAAGATCTTTCATAATAAATTCAGCCATAGGGGAACGACAGATATTCCCTAAGCAAACAAAAATAATCTTAGTCATTTTTACCTCAAAAATTGTGTAATTTTTTCAAAATTATAGCAATATTTTAAAATATTTTTAAAGATTAATTAAAACTAAGATATAATTTTTCATTAATGGGGAGCTTTTGCTGAGAGGAAGTTAGACTTCGACCCTTGAGAAGTTTGGTAATGCAAACTTTGAATTCTTGCAAAAACTTTCCTTTTTTATAAAAAAGGATAAAAATGATACAAGCAAAAACAAAAACTAAAAT
This sequence comes from Campylobacter sp. FU_520, assembly GCF_025772385.1. Classification (NCBI taxonomy): domain Bacteria; kingdom Pseudomonadati; phylum Campylobacterota; class Epsilonproteobacteria; order Campylobacterales; family Campylobacteraceae; genus Campylobacter; species Campylobacter sp. FU_520. Next base: position 1,849 of record NZ_JAKMRZ010000021.1, read on the forward strand.
TCCTATCTTAACTATAGCTGGGAGTGATTGTAGCGGTGGGGCTGGCATACAAGCTGATTTAAAAACTTTTAGTGCGCATAATTTATTTGGTATGAGTGTAGTTTTAAGTGTTGTGGCTGAAAATACTGCAAGGGTAATTTCTTGCTTTGATATACCTACTAAGATAATAGATGAGCAGATGTTAGCAGTTTATGAAGATATAGAACCAATGGCTGTGAAAATTGGAATGCTAGGTTCAAAAGAAATTATAACTTGTGTAAAAGAAAATTTATTACGCTTTAAAGCCAAAAATGTAGTGATAGATCCTGTGATGTTTGCAAAAAATGGCTATGCTTTAATGCCTTTAGAAAATTGTCAGTTTTTTAAAGATGAAATTTTATCTTTAGCTGATGTACTTACACCAAATATACCTGAGGCTGAGTTTTTGTGTGATTTTAAAATACTTAATGAAGAGGATATGAAAAAAGCCACTATAAAGCTTCACAAAGAAGGTGCAAAAAGTGTTTTGATTAAAGGTGGGCATAGTAAAAATAATACTAATGATGTTTTTTATGATGGAAAGGAATTTAGTATTTTTAAAGCAGAAAAAATTAATACAAAAAACACACATGGCACAGGTTGTACATTAAGTTCAGCTATAGCTAGTAATCTTGCCTTAGGTAAAGAAAAACATGAAGCTATAAAGCTTGCTAAAGATTATGTGTATGGAGCTATTTTAAATTCTTTAGCACTTGGAAAAGGTTGTGGTCCAACTAATCACTTTTTCCAATTTGATAAGGAGTAAAAATGATTATCAAAGCAGTAAGAGAAAAAAATCCTTTGATCCATCATATTACTAATTATGTTACAGCCAATGATTGCGCGAATGTAACTATAGCAGTAGGAGCAAGTGCTGCTATGGCTGATTTTTATGAAGAACAAACTGATTTTGCTAAAATAAGCTCAGCCTTAGTATTAAATACAGGTACAATTAATCAGCTTGTAGCAAATTCTATGTTAAAAGCAACCAAAGAATATGCTTTATTAAATAAACCTATAGTTTTTGATCCTGTTGCTTTGGGTGTGAGTAAGGCAAGAGATGGGATTAATTTTGAATTGCTTAATCTAAAAGGTATTAGTATTGTTAAAGCAAATGCGTCTGAAATGGCTAGTGTTATAGGTTTAGATGGTAAAGCAAGAGGGGTTGATAGTACTTTTGTGATTAATGATGAGTTTTTAGAAAAAGCTAGAGAATACTCATATAAAACTAAGCGTGTTTTGGCTATAACTGGAAAAATTGATTATATTATAAATCAAGAGCACATTGCAAAAGTTTATAATGGCTCTATTATGGCTACTAAAATAACTGGAGCAGGTTGTATGTGTGCTTCTTTGTGTGGAGTTTTTGCAGGAGCATTAGAAGATAAATTTCAAGCTAGTTTATATGCTTTGCTTAGTTTTGGTGTAGCTAGTGAAATTGCTCAAGATCTTTCTAGTGGAAGTGGTAGTTTTAGAGTGAATTTAATCGATGCTTTAAGTAATTTAGATGATGAAGAAATTAAAAAAAGAGCTAGATATGAAATCATTTAAAATTTATCTTGTTGCAAGCAAGGGTGAGAAAAGTGAAAGTGAGTTTTTAAATATTTTAGAAGCTTCTTTGAAAGCTAAGATTGATATTTTGCAACTTAGGGAAAAAAATCTTAGTACTTTAGAATTTTATAATCTTGCTTTAAAAGTTAAAGCTTTGTGTGAAAAATACAATACACCTTTTGTGATAAATGATAGAATCGATATAGCCATGGCTGTGAATGCAAATGGAGTGCATATAGGACAAAAGGATATGCCTTTAAAAAAAGCAAGAGAACTTTTAGGTGAAGATAAAATCATAGGACTTACGATCAATCATAAAAGTGAACTTGCTAATACTCAAAGCGCTACTTATCTTGGAGTAGGGGCTGTTTTTGCTACACCTAGCAAGCAAGATTGTATTGTGCTTGGTATAGATGGATTAAAAGAAATTACTAGTTTAAGTTCTTTACCTATTGTAGCTATAGGTGGGATAGATGAGGCTAATTTAAATTTACTTAAAGATTGTAATATACAAGGTGTAGCTGTCGTTAGAGCAATAATGCAAGCAAATGATCCTTATATGGCAACTTTAAATTTAAGATCAAATTTTGATAAAACTTTTATAGGAAAATAATGATTTATTTTATAGGGGATAAAGAATTTGATGGCGTTAAGACTATAAGATTAAATGAAATTAAATTTCTTGATTTTGAAGTTAATTTAAAGGAATTTGATTGTTTGATCATTAGCTCCAAGAATGCACTCAAAGCATTAATGTCAAGTAAAAGCAAAATTGATTTTGATATTAAACTTTATGCCGTTGGGCAAAAAAGTGCAGATTTTGCAAAAGAACTTGGTTTTAAAAATGTCAAATATCCTAGCAAGGCTTATGGTAAAAATTTAGCTAGTGAGTTTTTATCTGAGTTTAAAAATAAAAATTGTCTTTATTTAAGAGCGAAGAAAATTAGTTCAGGACTTGATGGGTATTTGTTAAAAGAAAATATCCTTTTAAAGCAATTAATCGTTTATGAAAATATAGCCATAGAGCCTAAAAAAGATGAGTTAAAAATACATCACCCTAGCGTTTTTATCTTTAGCGCTCCTTCAAGCATAGAACAATTTTTGAAATTTTTTACATTAGAAAAAGAAGATAAAGTTGTAGTTATAGGTCAAAGTACAGCTTTAAAACTTCATAATTTTAAAAATTTGCATATATGCAAAGAGCAAGATCTAAACTCTTGTTTGAAATTAGCTAAGAGTTTAGATCTTTAAAAGTTTTATATAGTAAATAAGAAGCAATAAACACCATAAGAACCTCGCTTGCAAAAGAAGCAAGCCAAACTCCATTTAAGCTAAGATAATATGATAATACCTGTATAAAGATAAAAGGTAATACTAAACTTTGTATGATGGATATGGCTAAAGAAAGCATAGGTTTATCTAAAGCGGTAAAAAAAGATGCGCAAAGTTTTCCAAGCCAGCTTAATAAAAAAGAAAAAGAAAACAATACAAGTGCATTTTGCGCTAGATTTGCAAAACTAATATCATTATTTTTATTAAAGAGTGAAACTATAATTTCATTGAAAAAAAATGCAAGTAAAAATACAAATATTCCAAATACACCAGATGCTATAAACATTCTTTTAAAAATAGCTTGAATTCTTAATATGTTTTTATATCCATAGTTGTAACTTATAGCAGGTTGCATAGCTTCACACATTGATAAGATTAAAGCAAAGGTAAAAGTACTTAAATAAAGTATAATGGAAAATGCAGCAAGTGCTTGATTTCCTGCTATTTTTAATAATATAGCATTAGCTAGTATAGTATAAATAGAGCTTGATATATTTGAAAAAAATTCAGATGAGCCATTATAGATGATATTCTTGAGTATTTTTAAACTAATTATAGGTTTTTTAAATTTTAGAATTAAATTTTTAAAAACAAAAGGTATAAAACCTAAAATAGTACCCAAAAGCATTCCTAGACAGGTTGCTAGAGCAGCTGAAAATAAGCTCCACTCAAGAATAACTATAAAAAGCCAATCTAATATTATATTGCTTAAAGCTACTGTGATATTAACTACCATACTATAAAATGTTTTACCGCATATTCTTAAATAATTATCCATAGCAAAAGCTAACATAGTAAAAGGTGCAAAAAGAGCAAAAATTTGCATATATTCAGTGGATAAATTTTGTATGTTTTCATCAGCACCCATAAAAGCACTTAAAGGTTTTGCTAGGAAAAATCCTAATATTCCCATTATGCAAGAAATTACAAAAATAAGAACGATGCAAAAAGAAAAAATAGCTCTTGCTTTTTCGATTTTTCCTTTGCCTAGGTTGATTGCGATTTGCACTGATGAACCTATGGCTATCATATCTGCTAAGGCAAAGCTTATCATGATAAAGGGCATTACTAAATTCATAGCAGCAAGAGCATCTGCTCCTAAGTATCTTCCAACAAAAACCCCATCAATGATAACATAAAGATATATAAATGCAGCACTTGCCATGTTAGGTAGGGCGCATTTGTAAAACAATATAGTAGCGTTTGTATTAGTATAAAAATTGTGTAATGACATAGTTTTCCTTATTAGTGTTTATTTTGCGTTCTGTTTGATAATTTACGAATAAAATAAAGCTAATAGAGAGATTCTATGCCTTCTATAGTATCTTTAAAATATGGATCTGAAATTTCAATAAAATAATCTTTGAAAAACATAAATCACCTAAATTTTAAAAATCCTATATTAATATAATACAAATATTATATTGCAAAAGTCTTTATTTTTGGCTTAATATTCATTTTATTTCTTTTTATCCGATTTTTATAAACCCACAAAAAAGGAGCAAGGATGCAAATAAATTCGTATTCACGTGTGGCAGTGGAGTCGCAAGTTGGCAATAGGAAGGCTAATTTGAATACAAAACTTGAAGATGTCAATACTAAAAGTGCTAATAGCACAAAAGATATTGATGAGGATAAGCTTAATAAGCTTGCTAGCATAGGTGGAAAAGGCATAACAGAACTTTATGCTATGAGTTTTATGCAACAAGCATTTAGTATGAGTTCCTCTAATGGTTTGGCTCAAGTTGGGATTTTTCAAGGAGCTCAATCTAAGGATTCTTTAACAGCTATTTTATCAAATGTAGATTTTAAAGCTATAGGATATGAAGGCAAAGATATACTTAGTTTAAATGCTGATGAAGCAAAAGAGCTTATTGGGGAAGATGGATATTTTGGTGTAGCAAAAACATCTCAAAGATTGGCTGATTTTGTTATTAATGGGGCTGGTGATGATATGGAAAAACTTCAAAAGGGTTTAGAAGGTCTAAAGGCAGGATTTGCGCAAGCGGAAAAAATGTGGGGTGGCAAACTTCCTGATATCAGCTATGAAACAATTGATAAGGCTATTGAAAAAGTAACTCAAAAAATCAATGAAATGGGTGGAAATTCTTTAGATATCAATGCATAAATTTATATCCCTAGTTCTAAGCTAGGGATTTAGTCTATTTTTAAAACACTTAAAAATGCTTCTTGAGGTAAATGTACTTTACCGATAGCTTTCATTCTTTTTTTACCTTCTTTTTGTTTTTCAAGAAGTTTTCTTTTTCTAGTAATATCCCCGCCATAGCATTTTGCGGTTACATTTTTACCCATAGATTTTACATTTTCTCTTGCGATGATTTTATTTCCTATACTTGCTTGGATAGCAACTTCAAAAAGCTGCCTTGGGACGATTTCTTTCATCGCTTTTACTAATTCTCTACCCTTGCTTAGTGCCTTTTCATTTGGTACTATGATGCTTAGTGCATCAACATTTTCACCAGCTACTTTAATATCAAGTTTTACAAGATCACCCACTCTAAATTCAATAGGCTCATAATCAAAACTAGCATAGCCTTTAGTGAGTGATTTGAGTTTATCGTAAAAGTCCATAACGATTTCATTTAAAGGTATATCATACTCAAGTAAAACACGCTCAGGGGTAATATAATCCATCTTAACTTGCATACCGCGTTTGCGATTTAAAAGAGTGATTAAATTTCCTAAATATTCACTTGGAGTTATGATAGTTGCTTTTACATAAGGTTCTTTTATGTGATCAATTTTATTTACCGGAGGTAGTTCACTTGGATTTTGAATTTTTAAAACTTCTCCATCAGTTTGATAAATTTCATAAGTAACAGTTGGAGCAGTAGCAATCAAATCAAGGTTAAACTCACGCTCAAGTCTTTCTTTAATAACCTCCATATGCAAAAGACCTAAAAAACCAACCCTAAAACCAAACCCTAAAGCTAGCGATGTTTCAGGTTCATAGGTAATAGAGCTATCATTGAGTTTTAATTTATCTAAAGCATCTCTTAAATCTTCAAATTTATCCGTTTCTATAGGGTATAACCCTGCAAAAACAAAAGCTTTAGCTTTTTCAAAACCACCAATGGCTTCTTTTGCTTTGTTTTTGGTAAGCGTTATAGTATCGCCCACTTGAACATCAGCAACATTTTTAAGTCCAAGCACGATAACACCTACTTCACCTGATTCTAATTTTTTGGTTTTTATAGGGCTTAATGGGTGAGGGTAAAAAAGATCTTGCACAAGATGTTTTTTATCTGTACTCATAACTAAAACTTCATCATTTTTAGCTATATTTCCCTCATAAATTCTAACCAAAGCCAAAGCTCCAAGATAATTATCAAACCAAGAATCATAGATTAAAGCTTTGGTGGGTGCTTCATCATCGGTTTTTGGCGCAGGAATTTTTGTAATAATGGTTTCTATGAGTTCTTTTATACCTACACCTGTTTTTGCACTAACACAAATTGCATTAGAACAATCAATGCCTATAATATGCTCTATTTCGTGTTTAACTTTTTCTATGTCAGCCGAAGGAAGATCGATTTTATTAATCACTGGTATGATTTCAAGATCATTTTCTAAGGCTATGTAAACATTAGCTATAGTTTGAGCTTCTACTCCTTGTGAAGCATCAACAACAAGCAAAGCTCCTTCGCAACTTGCTAAAGAGCGACTTACTTCATAAGAAAAATCAACATGGCCTGGAGTATCTATCAAATTTAATACATATTCTTCATTATTGAATTTATAATTTAAACGTACAGATTGAGCTTTTATGGTTATACCGCGTTCTTTTTCTATATCCATAGTATCCATTACTTGAGCGCTCATTTGTCTATCGCTAATTGCACCACATTCACTAATAATTCTATCAGCTAGTGTACTTTTTCCATGGTCAATATGAGCTATGATAGAGAAATTTCTAATATTTTTCATTCAAAACCCTTAAGATTGTCTCATTTTTCTTTTTGCTAGACCTATTTGCTCATAAGCATCTATTTCCTTTTTTAAGGCCTTATAACGCTTTTTTAGTTCATTATTTAAAAATGAAATATTTTTAGGAGTGGCATTAGCATTAGCTGAAATTGCACTAATAAAATCAAGTTTTCTTTTAGTGGCACTATCTTTTGGATTGGAACCAAATTTTTGTGAATTTAAAAATTGCAAGATTAAAGCCTGAATTTCTTGAGAATTTTTTGCTCCATTGGCTTTGGAAATAAAGTCTTCTATATTGCTTATTTTTGGAACTTTGGTTGCATTAGATTTGTTGGGTTGTTTATCTTTATGGGTAAAAAATAATACCAAAAGAACACCAAGTATAATAACAACAACTAAAGCTACAATTAAAAATATAAAAAGAGAATTATTCATTTAAAGCCTTTCTATAATTTTCTTGCATAGGATCTTTTGAAATAACTTGCTATGCTGAGTGCAACCATAAATAAAAAGCCCCAATATACATAATCAGGAATTTTTACTGAATCTCCTGCTGCGTAAGAGTGCATGCCAGTTAAAAAGTAATTTACTCCAAAATAAGTCATGATAATTACCCAGTATGCAAACATAGAGCAAACTGCAAAAGTATATTGATTTGCCCATTTTGGCACCATTCTAATGTGTAAAATAGCTGCGTAAACTAAAATACTAATTAAAGCCCAGGTTTCCTTAGAATCCCAGCTCCAATATCTTCCCCAGCTTTCATTTGCCCATATAGCGCCTAAGAAATTTCCAACTGTAAGTAAGCAAAGTCCTAAAATCATAGCCATTTCATTAATTCTTGTAGCTTCTGTAATGTTTCTTAAAATATTTTCATTATGCTTACCATTGATTTTTAGCATACATAATAAAACAAGTACAAATATACCCAATAATGCACATAGTCCTAAAAATCCATAGCTAGCAGTAATAACTGAAACATGTATAGTAAGCCAGTATGATTGCAACACTGGAACTAAGTTGGTAATTTGTGGATCCATTTGGCTAAGATGAGCTACACCTAAAGTAACCCCTGCTAAAATAGAAGTTAAAGAAAGTGCAATAGGACTTTTTCTAGAAAAGAAAATTCCAGATAATGATAAAGCCCAAGCTATATAAACCATACTCTCATAGGCATTACTCCATGGAGCGCGACCTGCTATATACCAGCGCAAAGCCAAACCTAAAGTATGGATGAAAAATGCCACAATGTTAAATACATAAACACATTTAAAAATAAAATCAATGCGAATTTTTGGCAGCAGCATTTTAACAAAAACTATAATTAAAAGCAAAAATCCAGCACATAAATAAAGCGGAGCAAGATTTACAAAAATTTGACTTTTATTAAAAAAGATTTCTGTGCTAATTTTTTTAGCACTTGGCATAACTTCATGGCCATATTTTTCTTGATAGTTTTTGATAGTATTTAAGTTTTTAGTTGCTTCATCCCAGTTATTGTGTGCAATGGAGTTACTAACTGCATTGAAATAATTTTCTAAAATACTTTTAACTTCTGCGCCTTCTGCGCCTTTTAAACCTATATAAGCTTCGCGTGGTGCTACCCATTGATTATTGGTGCTATTTTGCAAAGGAATAAATCTAAAAATATCACCTGAGAAAATTAAATTTACAATATTAACCCTTTCATCAAGTTTGATGATTTCTTTATCAAAAACACTTCTGCGGTTTGGATTTTTTCTATTAGCATTTTCTACATATTTTTGTAGTTTATATGAATCTGTAGTGAAAAAATCTTTAAAACTAGTATAGGCTCTAGGCTCAATTTCTAAAATTTTAGAAATTTCTTCATTAACCAAACGACTTTTTGGCATGAAAATGATGTCTTTATCATACCATGCACTACCATCAAAAATCATCGATATAATTGTTGCTTCAGCGCTTTGTCCTTGAAAGGTTGTGTTTTTGTATATTTTTTCTAAAACTTCCATGGCTAAAGTATTAAAAGGCACCATTCTACCATCAGGTTTTTGCACTACTAAAGAAGCAAGTTCTTTAGCATGTGCCTCATCTACCTTGATAGGTTCATTTGCGTAAGTATTTTGGCCTGCAAATAAAACTAATATAAAAGCCAAAATAGCACTTGTTTTTTTTAAGGTGTCTTGATTGATTAATTTAGCTAAGGTTCTAAATCTTGAATAAGGATTTAAAATATTTAAAAACATTCCTAGTGTGAGTAAAAAATATCCTATGTATGTAGGAATTTTACCTGGATCTTTATTAACTGAAAGTATGGTGCCAAGCTCATCTTGATCATATGAGCTTTGGTAAAATCTATAACCTTGATAATCTAAAACATTATTCATGAAAATTTTATATTCTAGTTTCTTATCAGCATTGTCAATTTCTACATAACTTGCATAAGACATAGGCGACATCGAGCCAGGATAGCGTTCTAATTCAAAGTCTTTTAGGTACATTTCAAATGGCATTTCTATTCCTTTAGGGCCCCATCTTAAAAAGAAAGGTTGGCCTGCTACATCAATACGGATAGGCGAATTGTATTCTACTAGGAAAACTTCTTTAGTTTCTCCTTTGTAGCTTAGTTTTAATTTTAAAGCATTAATGGCACTATCCGAAAGTTGAGTTGGCATATATTTAGTACTTTGTGCAAAGTCTTTGAAATTATTTAATAAAGAATTATTCCAGTATTTTGCCTCGCCAAATAAAGAAATCAAAGCATTACGTCCTAGCTCTATCCAACTGTTTTTAAACCAAGTAAAAAAACTTTCATCTTGAGCTTGATTGATACCTTCTAAAGTTTTTTTACCATGCAAGGAAGCAAATTTAACCACTAAATTAATATCATTAAAAGAATACAATCTTAAATCTTTAGCTTGTGCTTTTTGATTTGCTTTTAAAATATTTTCTTTTCCATCGCTCATTGACATGTATTTTAAATCAAAATCAGCACTAAGTTTTAAGTCTTTATCGATTTTTATATAAGGACTTGGAACAGAGTCATTTAAAAATGCTATATTAATGCCGTTAATATTTTCAATATCTCCTGCCTGAAAAAGTAATTCTTTAGACTCGTTATTTTGTGAAAGCATTAAAGATAAAAGTGGGGCAGAATTGTTATCATCAATATAAATTTCTTTTGCATCTAAGATTAAATTTTCATATGCAATTTGGGCTTTTTCATCAGGTAAGATTAAATCAAATGAAAAATCATTTACAAAAGGTAGGGTTGCAATATATTCAGATTTTGAAGCACTATATACTTTATCATCTTTTAAGGTTGCTATGTAAATATAACTTTTTGAAGTTTCAATGATGTTGTTTTTTTCATTTTCTCTAATGTGTAAATTTCCTTCAAATCCCATATATCTAGTCATAGCTGAGCCTAGTAATATAAATAAAAATGAGATATGAAAGATTAAAAGTGGTATTTTTTTCTTATTAAACATTTTGTATTTAAAAAGAGCTGCTAAAAGATTAATCCCTAGTATGAGTTGTATAAAGCCAAACCAAGAAGAACCATAGATCATCGCCCAAGCTGTTGGTGTATTGTAAGCGCTTTCTATGAAAGTAGCTAGGGCGCAAAATAGGGCAAAAATTAAAAATAAAAAAATAGAAATTTTTATATCCCCAAAAGCTAAAAGTTGTTTTTTCATGAATTAAGCTCCAAGGTATTTTTTTCTAATCTCATCATTACCGATAAGATCTTTTGCAGGTGCATGCATAGCAATTTTACCATTTTCCAAAACATAAGCATAGTCACTAATTTTTAAAGCTGAAAATGCATTTTGTTCTACTAATAAAATAGTAATTCCTTCTTCTTTTAATTTGACTATAATATCAAAAACCTCTCCAACTATTTTTGGAGCAAGACCTAATGAAGGCTCATCAAGCATTAAAAGTTTTGGCTCACTCATAAGCGCTCTTGAGATAGCTAGCATTTGAGCTTCCCCACCACTTAGAGTTCCTGCAAGGGCATTTTTTTTATCTTTTAGTCTTGGAAAAAGTCTATACATTTGATTTTTTAAATGCTCGTAATTTTCTGCATTATTAAAAGCACCAATTTTTAAATTTTCTTCTATGGTAAGATTTATAAAAACTCTTCTTCCCTCAGGTACTAAGGCGATACCTTTTTGAACTAGAGTGTGCGGTAAGTGTCTTTGAGTATCATAGCCTAAAAAGGTTACTTCGCCGGTTTTTTTAACACAATTTAGCATAGCATTAAGTGTTGAGGTTTTTCCTGCGCCATTTGAGCCTATTAAGCTAACTATACTTCCTGTTTTTATAGTAAAATCAATACCTTTAACAGCCTCTATTAAACCATAATAAACATGTAAATCTTTAACTACTAGCATTAAAATCTCCCAAATACGCACTAATTACTTCAGGGTTTTGTACCGCATCGTTTGGTTTTCCCTCAAAAATAGTTCTACCATAATCAAGCACCATAACTCTATCACAAAGTTTATTTACAAATTTCATATCATGCTCTATAAGCAAAACACTAATTTTTTTGTTATCTCTTATGTTAAAAATTAACTCAGCTAAATCATCGCTTTCTGTAGAATTCATCCCTGCTGCAGGTTCATCTAGCAATAAAAGCTTAGGATTTGTTGCTAAAGCTCTTGCTATTTCAACTTTTCTTTGCTGACCATAGCTTAAACTAGTAGCTTTTTCATCAGCCAAATGAGCGATATTGAGCTGTTCTAAAATTTCATAAGCTGCTTTTTTTGCATTTTTTTCTGCTTTGGAAAATCTTCCAAGGTGCAAAAAAGCTTCAAAAATATTATATTTAATGCTCTTATCAAAACCAATCAATACATTTTCTAAAACACTCATGCTTGAAAAAAGTCTGATGTTTTGAAAAGTTCTTGCTATACCTAGATGAACTATTTTGTGTGGTTTTAAATGATCAATTTTTTTTTCTAGAAAAAAGACTTCTCCGCTACTTGGCTTATAATTTCCTGTGATAATATTAAATAGAGTGGTTTTACCTGCACCATTTGGACCTATAAGCCCAAAAATTTCACTTTCTCTAATAGCAAAAGAAGTATTTGTTATAGCGTTAACTCCGCCAAAATTTTTATGAATTTCTTTAAGTTCTAAAATCATTTCTTCTTCCTTTTAGAAAACTTAAATAAAACATCTGTTAGTTCTTTATCGCCCATTATTCCTCTTCTTGCAAAAAGCATTACTAAAATTAATATAACAGAAAATACAACCATTCTAAGACCAGGCATAGCAGGGGTTTCATAGCCAAAAATATTCATACTTTCATCTAAAAATCTTAAATACTCACTTCCGCCTATTACCAAAATAGCTCCGATGATAGCACCGGTAGTTGAACCCAAACCACCTAAAACAATGATGATTAAAAGTTGGAAGGTAAATAAAAAGTCAAATTGCTCAGGTGAAACTGAAGCTAGCGCACAAGCAAGTAAGCCTCCGCCGACACCTTCTAAAAATGCTGAAGTGCTAAAGGCTAGGGTTTTGATATTAAAGGTGTTTATACCCATTGCTAATGCTGCATCCTCATCATCTCTTACGGCTTTCATAGCTCTACCAAATTTTGAACTAACAATATTTAAGATGATAATAACAGAAAATATAGCAATCCCGCCACTCCAGTATAATGTGGTATGTTTAGGAATGTCATTTAAACCTAAAGAACCATTTGTAACAGAAGCAAAGTTAATCGCCATAAGCTTGATGATAATACCAAAACCTAGTGTTACAATAGCTAAATAATCCCCTCTAACTCTAAATACCGCAAAGGCCAAAACTAAAGATAAAAGCATAGCACAAAGCCCAGCAGCAAGTAAAGCCACAATAAAACTTGGTGAATGAATCATTAAAATAAAGCTACTTGGATCTTCTAAAGAAAACTGGTCGATTTTGCTTTCACTTGTAAGTAAAACTAAAGCTGCAACATAAGCTCCTATAGCTACAAAGCCATTTGGTTCTAGTGAAAATTGTCCTGTAACCCCATTGATAAGATTATAGCTTACTGCTAAGATAACAAAAATAGCAATATTGCTTAAAATTCCTATTTTATAATCATTGAAAAAATAAGGAGATATAAAAAGAAAAGCAAGTGCTATGATAAAAAAACTTAAATGTGTAATTTTTCTTGCAACCATCTTAAAACCTACTTTTTTCAAAATTAATACCTAAAATTCCGGTTGGTTTAAAAAGCAAAATCAATACTAAAAAGATAAACGCAAAAGCATCTTTAAAACCAGAAAGATCAGGAAAAATAGCAACTACAACAACTTCTGTAAATCCTATAATCAAGCCACCTAAAACCGCTCCAGCAACCGAACCAATACCACCTAAAACAGCAGCGCCAAATGCCTTAAGTCCTATAAGAGTTCCCATACTAGGTTCAACAGAAGGATAACTAACAGCCCAAAAAATACCACCAATAGCAGCTAAAGCCGAGCCCAATGCAAACACAATAGCAATAATACGATTTGCGTCAATTCCCATTAAATTTACAGTATGAATATCAAAAGCTAAAGCTCTAATAGCAATGCCATATTTGCTTTTATAAAGTATGAATAAAACCACTAATAGTATAAAAAATGTCAAAATAGGCACTAAAATACTATTAATACTAATGCTGATATTATTAAAATTAATCACTGTTTCAAGATAGCTTGGTACAGGAAAATATTTTGGCGTTGAACCAAATAAGACATTAAACACATTTTGTATTAAAAAGCTTATACCTATAGCTGTGATAAGTAAAGAAATTCTAGGCGCTTTTCGTAAAGGTTTATAAGCTACTCTGTCAATAGCAATACCTAAAGCTGCTGCAAATAACATAGCCAAAGAAAGAGCTCCTAAAAATGGCACATTCATACTTGTAACACAAAATAAAGCCGAGTATGCACCTACCATCATGATGTCACCATGTGCAAAATTAATCAATCTTAAAACACCATAGACCATTGTATAGCCTATAGCAATAAGTGCATACATGCTACCTAAGCTAAAACCATTTATAATTTGCTGTAAAATTAAAGAACTATCCATTGAACCTCTTAAAATTTTATTTACGGAAAAATCGTATCTTTATAAATTTGCTTTTGATTTTCTATTGATTTTATAACAATTGAACGCGTAGCATTGCCTGTTTTATCAATGCTAATTACTCCACTAACACCTTCAAATTTTGAAGTAGTGTGAATATTGTTATTGATACATTCACTGTTAAAATCATTAATACATTTTTGCATAGCTTCAAAAATCACAAAATACGCATCTGCACCCATAGCTGTGAAATTTGGAACTTCTTTGCTTTGTTTTTCTTTTTCATAAGCTAATATAAAGTCTTTTGAAAGCTGCGTTGGGGGATTGTGATAATCAAAGCTATCGGTAAATAAATATCCTTCAGCTGCTTCTTGAGCTAGATTAATAAAGGTTTCATCAGCTACCCCATCTGCTGAACCCATAGGGATATTTATACCCATTGCTTTTGCTTGACGTGCAAACAAAGAAGCCTCGGTGTAATATACTGGAAGATAAATAAAATCAGGTTTTAAATTTTTAATTTGTGAAAGAATAGCTTTGAAGTCTTTATCGCCTGCTGTAATTCTAAATTTATCTAAAATTTTTCCACCTTGTTTGCTAAATTCTTTTTCAAAGGCTCTAGTTAAACCTAAAGAATAATCCGCACTTTGATCGCTAATTATCACAGCTTTGGTGTAATTTAGCTTATTTTTTACATAATTAGCTAAAGATGAGCCTTGAAAGCTATCCATAAAACAAACTCTGCTAGCGTATAATTTTTTATTTAAAATTTTATCAGCAGTAGCTGCAGGAGCAACCACTGGGATCTTTTTTTCCTCGCCAATTCTTATCACTTGCAAAGTATTAGCTGTTAGCATTTCTCCAATTAGTGCATACGCTTTGTTTTGTGAAACTAGTCTTGTACTAGCATTTGCACTTTCTATTTTATCGCCTTTTGTATCAACTACTACTAAATTTACTTTATCTCCATTGCTTAAAGTGTTTTTCATAGAATTTGCAATTTTCACTCCATCTAAAGCACTTTGTCCATAAGCTGCAGTAGAGCCTGTTAGAGGTAAAACTACGCCAATGTTAATTTCTTTTGCTTGTATGATATTACTAGCTATGATAGACAATATAGCTATGTTAATTTTTTTCATAGTTTAACCTTTCAAGGATTGATAATAGTTTTATAAACTTGTTTTTGTTCTTGTATTTCTTTTATAACTACAGAACGACTTGCATTACCACTAGCGTCTATGCTTATAACGCCACCTACGCCTTCAAAATTATTTGTTGAATGAATTTTTTCATTAATGCATTGTGCGTTAAGATTATTCGCACATTCATTCATGGCATTTACCATTACATAATACGCATCAGCTCCCATAGCAGAAAATGCTGGAAGTTCTTTTGTTCCATGATCTTTTTCATAAGCTTCAATAAATTTTTTAGAAAGGGTTGTCGGAGGATTATTATAATCAAAACTATCGGTAAAGATTACTCCATTTACAGCATCACCACCAAGCTCAATAAAGGTTTTATTATTTACTCCATCGCCTGCACTTAAAAGCTTGTTAAAGCCAACTGCTTTTGCTTGTCTTGCTATTAAAGCAGCTTCTGGGTGATAAATTGGCATATAAACAAAATCAGGGTTGATACTTTTAAGTTGTGAAACAATAGCTTTAAAGTCCTTGTCGCCTGAAGAAATGGTTAGTTTTTTAAGTACTTTTCCGCCATTTTGTTTAAATTCTTTTTCAAAAGCTCTTGCTAAACCTAATGAATATACATTGCTTTGATCAACTATCACAACCACGCTTTTTAAATTTAAATCTTTATAGGCATAGTTAGCAAATTTATCTCCTTGAAAACTATCCATAAAGCAAACTCTGCTAGCATAGCTTTTTTTATCTAAAAGTTTATCACCTGATGCAACTGGAGCTATAGCAGGAATTTTTCTTTCTTCAGCTATAGATAAAACTTGCATAGTATTTGGTGTAACAGCTTCGCCTATAAGGCCTAAAACTTTATCTTGAGAGATAAGTCTAGTAGCGGCATTTGCTGCTTCTATTTTATCGCCTTTTGTGTCAATAGCTATGATTTTAACACTATCTCCATTTTTTAAATTTGGGTTTAAAGTATTAGCTAGTTTAATGCCCTCATATACATCATTGCCATAAGCTGCCAAAGTACCAGTAAGTGGTAAAACAATGCCTATTTTTACTTCTGCGGCATAAATTGAACTAGCACAAAGTAAGCTAGCTAGCAGTAGATTTTTTTTCATGAAAACTCCTTTTTTGTTATTTTAAAAATGTATTGTGTTTGGTTTTTGGTGCTGGCTCTTCTTCTAAAAGATCTTTTTGATTAAGCTCTATAGAAAAATTTTGTCCTTTCAAATAAGCAATAATGTGATCCATATCACTCCCGCTTAGCTTTTTAGCATACAAGCTCATTTGGATATTATCGCTTGATTGATTTTTTAAATATCCATTAGCATAGTCTTTTAAAGCGCCCTTGATCTCTTCTGGGCTTAAGTCTTTAATGGCTCTTTTACCATAAGAATTTTTTTCTCCATTTTCTCCATGGCAAGTATTGCATTTGTTTTTAAAATAAATTTCTTTAGCTTTTTCTAAGTCATAGCTAATGTTATCATTAAAAGTATAAGTAAATAAAGATTTTACATTAAAAGCTAATAGTGAATTGACAAATAAAATACTTACAATAAACAAGCGTAACATAAATATGCCTTTTTTAAATATAAATAAAGCTCGATTATATCTAAAAAAAATAAACAATTTTACTCC
>NZ_JAKMRZ010000022.1:0-17351 GCF_025772385.1 Campylobacter sp. FU_520
ACCTACCATTAGCATCTTTAGAAGCTTCTACTCCTGTGGTATCTTTTACTGAGTTAATAGCTGAAATTAAAGCACCATTTTCATCACCGTCTTTATATTCAACTTTACCTATTTTAACCCCATTAATAGTAAAATCATCATTAGTAGTTCCAGCTTTCATAGGGCCTGCGCCTGTAGTTTCTACCAAGAAATTTGCTCTAACACCTGTGATATCTGCTACCCTATTAATCTCTTCAGCTAAAGCTCCCATACCTGTTCCTACTGAAGTAGAAATCACTACAGGTTGGAATTTAAAATCATCTATACCATTATAGTTTTTAATGGTTAGTTGAGCTATACCACTTTGTTTAGCTTGAGAACCTGTTTCAAATCTAGTAACACCAATTTTACTTGACTGAGTAGCTCCGATACTAGCTTGGATGGTTTGATTTGACTGAGCACCAATTTGAAATTCTTGATTAGTAAAACCACCACTTAAAAGTTGCTTACCGTTAAAAGAAGTTGTATTTGCAATATTATCAAGCTCTTCCATCAAACGGTTAATATCAGCTTGAAGCATGTTTCTTGTTTTAGTACTTTGTCCATCTTGAGCAGCTTGAGTAGCCTTTACTTTGATAGTATCTAAGATTTTAAGTTGCTCATCCATAGCCTTATCAGCTGTTTGTAAAATACCTAAAGCATCATTACCATTGTTAATAGCTTGGCCTAAAGTGTTAGCTTGTGATCTTAAACTATCAGCAATAGCCATCCCTGAAGCATCATCAGCTGCAGAGTTGATTCTAAGACCTGAACTAAGTCTACCTAGAGAATTTTCTAACGCTCTTGAATTTAAGTTTGCATTAGCTTGAGCATTTAAAGATGCTACGTTAGTATTTATACGAAATCCCATTTTAAATCCTTTTAAATAAATTCAACCGCTTCCATGCAGTTGTTTAAGCTATATCGAAATATAGAAAAAAAAATTTATACTCTTAAAATATTTTATTTATGAATTAATGCAGATTGTTTATTTAAAAACCCATCTAAGCAAAAAATTTAACTTTTTTTTATACACTTTTACTAATTTTAATCCTCACAAGGAAAATAATGAAAAATTTAATCATAGTAGAATCACCTGCTAAAGCTAAAACCATAGGTAATTTTTTAGGTAAAGACTATGAAGTGATAGCCTCTAAAGGCCACATTAGAGATTTACCTAAAACTAGCTTTGGTATAAAAATAGAAGATGAAAATTTTAAACCTGAATATAGAATTTCAAATGATCATTCAAGCTTAGTAAAAGAACTCAAAGAAAAGGCTAAAAAAGCTAAAACCATATACCTTGCAACCGATGAGGACCGCGAGGGTGAAGCCATAGCTTATCATATAGCTAAGGCTATTAATAAAGATGAAAATTCCCTGCCACGCATAGTTTTTCATGAGATCACCAAAAGTGCTATAGAAAATGCTTTAAAAAACCCAAGATCTTTAAATGTAAATAGCGTCAACGCTCAACAAACCAGGCGCTTGCTTGATCGTATAGTAGGCTATAAACTAAGCCCTTTACTCAATCAAAAAATTCAAAAAGGCTTAAGCGCAGGGCGTGTGCAAAGTGCAGCTTTAAAAATCATCGTCGATAGAGAAAGAGAAATCAAAGCCTTTGTTCCTTTGAAATACTTTAGTATAGATATGATTTTTGAAAAAGACTTACAAGCTGAATTAGTTGAGTTTCAAAATCAAAAGATAGAAAAACTAAGTCTAACTAATGAAGATAGAGCCAAACTCATCTTTGAAACTTGCAAAAATGCTAGTTTTAAAATAAAAGATATAGAAAGTAAAGATAGAAAAATAGCTCCACAAGCACCTTTTATGACCTCAACCCTGCAACAAAGCGCGAGCAATCGCCTAGGTTTTAACCCTAAAAAAACCATGATGATTGCCCAAAAACTTTATGAGGGCGTAAAAACTCATCAAGGCATTATGGGTGTGATCACTTATATGAGAACTGATAGCTTAAACATCGCAAAAGAAGCCTTAGAAGAAGTAAGAAAACTCATCAAAAATGATTTTGGTAAAGAATACTTACCAAACAAAGCAAACATTTACACCACTAAAAGCAAAGGCGCCCAAGAAGCACATGAAGCCATAAGACCGACTAATCTTAGTTTTACTCCAAAACTTGCAAGTGAGTTTTTAGAAAAAGATGAAGCAAGATTATATACTTTAATATATAATCGCTTCCTAGCTTCACAAATGAATCCTGCTATATCTCAAACTCAAAATGTCTATGTAAAATCAAATGAAGCAAGTTTTAAAATAAGTGGTAGAAAAATTTTATTTGATGGACATTATAAAATATATGGAGATATGGACAAAGATAAAATTTTACCTAATTTAAAACTAGAAGATACATTAAATATCCAAAATATAGAATTAAGCTCACATTTTACCGAGCCACCTTCAAGATACTCTGAAGCTGGGCTTGTTAAAAAGTTAGAAAATCTTGGCATAGGACGCCCTTCAACTTATGCTCCAACCATCTCTTTACTTAGTGCAAGAGAATATGTGCATATAGATAAAAAACAAATCATACCTAATGAAATAGCCTTTGTTGTAACAGAAGTTTTAGAACAAAACTTTAGCGATATAGTAGATAGTGATTTTACTTCCAAAATGGAAGATAAACTAGATATCATTGCAGAAGGTAAAATGGACTGGCAAGAAGTTTTAAGAGAGTTTTATTTTCCTTTTATGAGAAAAATTGATGAGGGTAAAAAAAATATAAAAAGTCAAAAAACTTTTACAAAATTAGATGAAACCTGCCCTGATTGTGGTGGAGAGCTTGCTATAAGAAAAGGAAGATATGGAGAATTTATAGCATGTTTAAATTTTCCAAAATGCAAATACTCAAGAAATTTAAAACAAGAAACACAAAATGAAGAAAAAAGCGAGAAAAAACTCAATACCATAGGCGTAAAATGCCCAAGCTGTCAAGAAGGCGAGATCGTGGAGCGTTTTTCTAAGCGTGGTAAATTTTATGGTTGCAGTGCTTATCCAAAATGCAACTATATAAGCAAATACAAACCAAGTGAAGAAAAATGTAGTGAATGTGGCGAAACTTTAATCATCAAAGAGCTTAAAAAAGGCACATTTTTAGAGTGCTTAAAATGCAAAATCAAAAAGGAAATCTAATGCAAATCATGCTTTGTGCTATATCTAATATAGCAAGTGGAGGGTGTGGGGAGGACTGCAAATACTGCACACAAAGTGCTCATGTGAAAACTAATATCAATAAATACAAAAGAAAAGATATAAACCAAATCATCTTAGAAGCTAAAATAGCTAAGAAAAATGAGGCTTTGGGTTTTTGTTTAGTTACAGCAGGTGCTGGACTTGATGATGAAAAACTTGAGTATGTATGCAAAGTAGCTCATGCAGTGCAAAAAGAAGTAGAAGGACTTTTACTCATAGCTTGCAATGGCATAGCAAATTTAGAACAACTCAAAGAATTAAAAAAAGCAGGAATTTTTTCTTATAATCATAATCTAGAAACTTCCAAAGAATTTTTCCCAAACATATGCTCTACGCATACTTGGGAGCAAAGATTTCAAACTAATCTTTATGCTAAAGAAGCAGGTTTAATGCTTTGCTGTGGTGGAATTTATGGTCTTGGAGAAAGCGAAGCTGATAGAAAAAGTTTTAGAACAAGTTTAAAAGAGCTTGATCCTTTTTCCTCGCCTATTAATTTTTTCATACCAAATGAAAATTTAAAACTCAAGCAAGACTTATTAAATGCTGATGAGGCATTAAATATCATCAAAGATACTAAAAAAGACTTACCAAATACACATATCATGGTAGCAGGTGGTAGAGAGGTAGTGCTAAAAGAAAGGCAATATGAAATTTTTGACGCAGGAGCTAGTGCTATAGTAGTGGGTGATTATCTTACAACTAAAGGCGAAGAACCTAGCAAAGACATACAAAAACTAAAACAAATGGGATTTAGCTTTGCTAGCTCATGCCATTGATGCTCAAGCTGCTACGGATTTAAAAATTTTATTAGTCGTAGCAGGATGTTTACTAACTTCACCTTATATTGCTAAATTTTTAAAACTCCCACTTTCAGCCACTGAAATCATGCTTGGCTCTTTTATAGGATTTTTGGGTTTTATAGGAGAAAGTGAGAATTTTAAGCTTTTAGCTAATGCGGGGTTTTATTATCTTATGTTTATTGCGGGTATGGAGATTAATCTTAAAACCTTTTTAAACACTGAAAGAAGCTTACTCAATAAAGCTTTTATTTACATCATACTTTTATATGCTTTTAGTGTTTTAGCGGTTGAAAGTATAGATATTTCTTATATTTTTGTTATTATCATACCTGTTATGAGTGTGGGTTTGCTCTCAACGCTTTATAGAGACTTTGGCAAAAACTGTGAGTGGCTTAATGTATCCATGGTGGTAGCCACTTTAGCTGAAGTTGTAAGCATAGTTTTACTTACCATAGCTGCAGCATTTTTGGGCAAAGGAGCCGATCTTTTCTCGCTCACTCAAAATTTATTATATTTAGTGGGATTTTTAGCACTTTGTATTTTTGGATTTAAATTTTTAGAAGTGCTTTTTTGGTGGTATCCACAACTTAAAACCATACTCATGCCTTGGCAAGATCAAAACGAAAAAGACATAAGATTTTGCATGGCAATTTTCATAGCCATAGTTGCGATTATGATTTATTTTAAACTTGAAGTTGCACTTGGAGCTTTTATAGCAGGTTCATTTATAGCTACTTTTTTTGATCATAAAAAAGACTTAGAGCATAAACTCTCTAGTTTTGGTTATGGCTTTTTAATCCCTATATTTTTCATCTACATAGGCTCAAGTTTTAAACTTCAAATGCTTTTAAACCCTCAAGTTTTACTCATAGCTTTTTCACTAACTGCCTTTATGATAGGACTAAGAATACTTTGTGCTATGACTTTTGTAAAAATACTTGGTTTAAAAAACACCTTTTTATTTGGCCTAAGTCATTCTATGCCACTAACCTTACTCATCGCAGTAGCTACGCTTTCTTATCAAACTAATATCATCACTCAAGATATATACTCAGGGCTAGTGCTTACTGCTTTATTTGAAGCAATTTTAGCCATTAGCTTGATTAAATTTATCAATAATCTTAGTAGAAAATAATTCTACTAAGTATTTATATAAAATTGCTATACTTTTTTTATGAAAAATTTAGACACACTTTTAGAATTAGCCTTAAAAGCAGGCAAGGAAGCCTCAAAAGTATTGCTTGAATATAAAGACAAAAATACTTTGTGGCTTAAAGATGATGATTCTCCGGTAGGTTTAGCTGATATAAAATCTAATGAAGCTATTAGTGAAATTTTAGCTTCAAGCGATATGGCTATATGCTCTGAAGAAAATATACTTTCTTATGAAGAAAGAAAAAATTTAGAGTATTTTTGGCTTATAGATCCACTTGATGGCACTAAATCTTATGCTAAAAAAGATAAAGAATATTGTGTTTTAATCACATTAATCCATAAAAACACCCCTATACTTTCACTCATAGGCGATGTGGAAAATAATGCGTTTTATTATGCACATACTTATACTAAGGTTTATAAAAATAATGAAATTTTAAATCTTAGTTTAGAGCAATACGAAAAGGTTAAAAATATAGCCCTTTACTCTAAAAATCATGATAATAATGAAGATTTTTTCATTCAAAATCATCTTGAAGGCATTAAGGTTTCATCTGCTTTGAAATTTGTATATTTACTTGAAGCAAAAGCTGGAATTTACCCGCGTTTTGGTGGTCCAAAAGCTTGGGATATAGCTGCGGGAGATTTTTTAGTCAAACAAAATGGCGGAATTTTATATGATTTTGATAAAAAAGCTCTAAATTATAATAGTCCTGATTTTAAACTTCCAAGTTTTATAGCTTTTGCTAAAAATGAATTTAAATTAAAAGGTTTTTGGTGAGATTTTTTTTGGTGTTTTTGTGTTTTTTAAGTGCTATTTATGCTAACTCTTTTGCAAATAAAAAAATCATCAAATTACAAAATAACGATGATTTTAGTATCATCAATCTTGAACAAAATATAAATTATGATAAACTCTCACACATTAACACCTTAGCTTTAGTGCCAAGCTATGAAAAAGAATATAATTTTTATTTTTCAAACTTAAAAATCGATGCTAAAACCATGGCAAAAGACACACTAAAAGCATTAAGTGCTATTTTAAATGAGCAAAATAATTTTGCCTTGCTTAGTCAAAAAGAAAATCAAACTTATATCAATAGTCAAAATATCTTGCAAAAAAATAAAAATTTCATCAATGCAAGCGAGTTTTTAGAATTTAATCGTTTTAAAAAGGCTGATTTTATTATTTTGCTAGATTTAAAAAGCATTCAAGCAAGCCAACAAAATTTCTTGCTTTTTTCCAATTTTGAAGTCAAAACTGACATAGAATACAAACTTTTTAATGCCAAAACAAAAAAATTAAAAGATCATAAAATCCTTACTATCAATACTCAATTTAGCACAAATGATAAAAATAAATCTTATCAAGAATTAGTCCAAGAAATAGCTACAATTGTTTATGAAGATATTAAAAATACTATATAATCACCACTTCTTCTTCTAAAACAATCCCAAATTCTTCAAAAACTCTTTTCTTAGCAAGCTCTATCAAAAACATCGCATCATCAAAACTAGCGTGTTTTTTATTGATTAAAAAATTTGCATGTTCATTACTAAACATCGCATCATTTTTACTAAAACCTTTAAGATTAACTGCTTCTATCAACCTTCCTGCATGATCGTTTTTGGGGTTTTTAAAAATAGATCCAAAACTAGCGCCTTTGGGTTGATTTTTTCTTGCATTTTTTAAAAGTTCATCTTTAACTGGGTCAAATCCATATTCTAAAAAAAACTTCGCACTAAACATTACTTCTTTAATAGGATTAAACCTATAAGCAAAAGCAATATTTTGTTTTAAAATTTCTTGATTAAAAGTGCAAATGCTGATTAAGTTTTTACTAATATCCTCATCTTTTAATCCTGCATTCATTTTTAAAATACCACCCAAAGTTCCTGGGATATTTCTTAAAAACTCAAAGCCTTTTAGGTTATTTTCTTTAGCAAAATGATATATTTTAAAAGATTTCACGCTAGAGCCTATCTCTAAAAACATACCTTTTTTATTTTGCTCTAAAATTTTAATATAATCAAAACTTTTCCCTAAAATTCCAAGTTTTTTGGATTTTGGAGAGATTAAAAGATTATTTGCCCCACCTATTAAAAAACCATCAAATTCACAAAGCCCTTCAAGTACTTGTACTTCAAAACTCTCGCCTATACGCACAGAAGAATACTTAGAAAAATCAATAATCATCGAATAAAACTTGGAATTTGATTTAAAATATTCGTTGTAAAATCAATCATAGAACTTATCATCCAAGGCATTAAAAATACTATCACCACAACAACAAGTAAAATTTTTGGCACAAAAGAAAGTGTAGCTTCATTAATTTGCGTTACAGCTTGAAAAATACTTATAATAAGCCCTGCGATAAGTCCTGCTAAAAGCATAGGTAAAGAAAGCATAAGTGTGATTTTAAAAGTTTGTACACCCAAGGCTACTAAAGTACTCTCCATATTTTCTCCTTAAAATTTAAATTCTATCAAGAATTTCTAAATTCTTCATACTCACTAGGTATAAGATAATCTTTGCTTTTTATTAATTTCTCATAAAATCCATGATTAAATCCAAGCTCAAAAAGCTTATCTATGGCATTGTATTGTTTATCATTCATATTTATAGAGTTTTTATTTGCATATAAATTTAAATACACTTCAAGTTTTTGTGCATCAACGCGTATTAAATTACGCTCTAAAAGCATGGAAGCTAAGATTTTTCTATTATGATCAGCTACTTCTACTGCTTTAATCAAATCTTTTTCAACCGCTATTGCATCACTAAGCGGTAAAGATCTTCTAAGCGCCATACCACCTAAAGGTAAAGGCAAATCATCTTTAGCCAATTCTTGCCAAATATCCCAAAGTTCAGCCTCAACACACAAACTAGAATCAAACTCTAAAATACTCTCATGTATAAGCACTCCTGCATCAACCTCATCTTCTAAAACAGCCTTTTCAATCTCTAAAAAATTCTTATAAACTATCCTAGCTTGTGGGTATTTTACGCGAAAGATTAAAGCATTAGTAGTATGCGCTCCACTTAAAGCAACTTTAAAATTTGACTTTAATTTTTTATCTTTTTTCTTAATAAGCTTTGGCCCATAACCCTCGCCAAAACTCACCGCAGTTTTTAATAAAGCATATTCGCTAGCTATTAAAGGATAAAGCGCAAAAGATATCGCACTAACATCGTATATATTTTCTAATGCAAGTTCATTTAAAGTTTGTATATCTAAAGCTGTATTTTCATATTCATAAGCATTTCCAACCCAACCAAATTTAACCGCCATATACATAAAAATATCATCAGCATCAGGAGAGTGTGCTACGCTAATTTTTTTATTCATTTTTTTCCTTGAAAAATTTAAAAAAGTATTTTAGCAAAATTCAAAATAAAAACTTATATTAAATTTCTTTTTGATACAATTTTAAACATATTATAAAAGGATTAACAAGCATGGATGATAATAAAAGAAAATCACTTGATGCAGCCTTAAAAAGTCTTGATAAAACCTTTGGAAAAGGTACTATTTTAAGACTTGGCGATAAAGAAGTTGAAAAAATTGATTCTATTCCTACAGGTTCGGTTGGACTTGATTTAGCTTTGGGTATAGGTGGGGTTCCAAAAGGAAGAATTATAGAAATTTATGGACCTGAAAGCTCAGGTAAAACTACACTTACCTTGCACATCATAGCAGAATGTCAAAAAAAAGGTGGAGTTTGTGCGTTTATCGATGCTGAACACGCTCTTGATGTAAGATATGCAAAAAATTTAGGTGTTGATACAGAAAATCTTTATATCTCTCAACCAGATTTTGGCGAGCAAGCCTTAGAAATCGTTGAAACCATAGCAAGAAGCGGGGCTATTGATCTAATAGTAGTAGATAGCGTTGCTGCACTTACTCCAAAAGCAGAAATCGAAGGTGATATGGGAGATCAACATGTAGGTCTTCAAGCAAGATTAATGAGTCAAGCTTTAAGAAAACTAACCGGTATCGTTCATAAAATGAATACTACTGTAATTTTCATCAACCAAATTCGTATGAAAATAGGCATGATGGGCTATGGAACTCCTGAAACAACTACCGGCGGAAATGCTTTAAAATTTTATGCTTCAGTGCGTTTAGATGTAAGAAAAACAGCTACTTTAAAACAAAATGATGAGCCTATTGGAAACCGCGTTAAAGTAAAAGTAGCTAAAAACAAAGTAGCCCCTCCTTTTAAACAAGCTGAATTTGATGTGATGTTTGGTGAGGGTGTAAGCCGTGAGGGCGAGCTAATAGACTATGGTGTAAAACTTGATATTATTGATAAAAGTGGTGCGTGGTTTTCTTATAAAGCTTCTAAGCTTGGTCAAGGTAGAGAAAATGCTAAAGCCTTTTTAAAAGAAAATCCAGCTATTGCAGATGAAATCACTCAAGCCATACAAAACTCAATCGGTATAGATAGTATGATTTTGGGCGCAAAAGAAGACGATGAAGGAGAAGAATGATGTTGATTATTGAAGATTTAAGAGCTTTTGAAGTTTTAGACAGTAGAGGCAATCCTACCATTAAAGCTGAAATCATGTTAAGCGATGGTAGTGTAGGAAGCGCTATCGTTCCAAGTGGTGCAAGCACAGGAAAAAAAGAAGCTTTAGAATTAAGAGATAATGATGAAAGATTTGGCGGAAAAGGTGTTTTAAAAGCCATTGAAAACATCAATGGCACCATAGCTGAAAATATTATAGGGCTTGATGCTTTTAATCAAACCCAACTAGATAATACCCTTTTAGAGCTTGATGGGACAAAAAACTACTCTAACCTAGGAGCAAATGCAACTTTAGGAATTTCTATGGCAACAGCACGCGCTGCTGCTAATGCGCTAGGCGTGCCTTTATATCGCTACTTAGGTGGAGCAAATGCAAGTGTATTACCTGTGCCAATGTGCAATATCATCAATGGTGGTGCGCATGCAAATAATAGCGTAGATTTTCAAGAATTTATGATTATGCCTTTTGGTTTTTCAAGCTTTAAAGAAGGATTAAGATCAGTTTGTGAAATTTATGCAGTATTGAAAAAAGAATTAGCTAATCTAGGTCACTCTACTGCTTTAGGTGATGAGGGTGGTTTTGCACCAAATTTAGCAAATAATACAGAGCCTCTTGATCTTTTAATGACTTGTATTAAAAAAGCAGGTTATGAAAATAAAATCAAACTTGCACTAGATGTAGCAAGTAGTGAGCTTTACAAAGATGGTAAATACCATTTAGAAGGTAAAGTTTTCTCAAGTGAAGACTTAATCGCGCGTTATGAAGAATTATGCGCTAAATATCCTATTTTTAGTATTGAAGATGGTTTAGCTGAAGATGATTATGAAGGTTGGATTAAACTCACTCAAAAGCTTGGTAATAAAATTCAACTTGTAGGTGATGATTTATTTGTAACTAATGAAGATATTTTAAAAGAAGGTATTATGAAAAATATGGCAAATGCTGTATTGATTAAGCCTAATCAAATCGGAACAATCACTCAAACTATGAGAACAGTAAGATTAGCTCATAGAAATAATTATAGATGTATCATGAGCCATAGAAGCGGGGAAAGCGAAGATGCTTTTATAGCTGATTTTGCAGTAGCGCTTAATACAGGACAAATCAAAACAGGAGCCTTAGCAAGAGGCGAAAGAACTGCTAAATACAATCGCTTATTAGAAATTGAACTTGATAATGATGAGTACTTAGGAGATAAACTCTGAGTGATTTATTAAAAGAGTATGATGAGCATTCCAAAAAAAAGGAAGCTCGTCATCAACTCATCAAGACTATTGCTTTGTCATTTGTAGCTATTATTGTTGCTATGTATTTTGGTAATATGTTTTTTGGTAAATCTTCACTAGATGTGCTACTAACACTCAAAGAAGAGCAAAAAATTTTAGAAAAAAATATCATAACTTTAAAAGCTAAAAATGCCCAAGCCCAAAAAGAATATTTGCAACTTTTAAGACTTAAGGGAGAAAATTCGCATGAGAATTAAATTTTTTATATTATTTTTACTTTCTTGTGTATTTTTAAATGCAAAGGATAATCCTTTTGATAATAATTCAGAACAACAAAACACTGAATTTGTAAAACTTAGTCCTTTTCAAAGACAAGATTTTAATTTTAATTCCGATGCGAGAATTTTAAAAAATATTACCATTACTTATATCAACCTTGATGGCTCTGAAGAACAAACTACCTTAGATATATATAAAAGCATTAACTGGCATGACACTTACTCATTTATAAAAACCAAAAGTCCAAATGTCGCGCCTATACTTGATGTATCTGTAACTGTGCCACAAAAACAAGGAAATAAAAACTCAAAAACAGAAGAAAACAACACCACTTTAAATATAGAAACACCACTTTTTAGTGGAAGTATTTATAATTTTATTTCTCTTGGCTTTTATAATAACAAAATCAATATCAAAACCCAGGATAAAATACTAAGACATCTGTCTATAGGAGATCCTACTAAAATTATTATAGATTTTGCTAAAAAACAAAATTTTAACACCAAAACTTTACAAGTTAATACAGCAAAAGTTAAAAAAGTTGTATTTGGTTCACATAAAGGGTATTATCGTTTAGTTATATATCTTGATGGAAAATATAGTTATAAATATTCCCATAGTGAAAATTTACATACCTTTAGTTATCGCTAAGAGTTTTTAAACTCTTAAGCAAATCTATGATCATAAATAATCATTTGAAATCTTTGAGCTATCATTCTAGCTCTTTCTATGATAATACTTCTTGGTTCATCTTCAAAAACTTCTTGCAAACTCTCATCAAATAAATTAAGCCAAATATCAAAATATTCTCTTGGAAATGGAGGTAATTCATGATGAGCTCTCAAAGGTGAACCGCTATAGCTTGGATCGGCCAAAAACATCCCTGCCCAAAAACTTGCTATTTTTTCTTTATGTTTTTTCCAACTCTCATCATCTGTGCCGATTTTTTCATTAAAAATAGGTCCTAAATCCTTGTCTATTCTAACTTTTGCATAAAAAACATCCATAAGTTTTTTAATACCCTCATGATTAATAGTTTCAAATTTCATGCTTTTCCTTAAAAAATAATTTTGGCTTATTGTATTAAATTTAGAAATTAAAAATATAAACAAAAGTCAATTTTTAGTATAATTTTAAAAAACTAAAGAAAAACTATGACTTATACTATTTTGCCACCTAATCAATTCTTAGATGATTATGTCTTAAATGTACAATTACATCAATTAGCAAATATCTCTAAAAATGCTTATAAATTTTGGAAAAACATTCAAGCAGCACGTTATCAAGGTACAAGAGTGGTTTTTTTACACAAAAAAAGTATTTTAAAAAAACACCAACATCTTATACAAAAATGTGAAAATTTAAATGGCTATGTGCTAGCAAGTGCTTTTTGCTCATTTACAACCCTAGCTCCATCTCATTTAGTAGAAAAAAATAATTCTCAAATTTATAAAATCTTAGATATAAAAGAAGTGTGTGGAGTTAAATTTGTAAATTTAAAGGCATTTTACGATCTTTTAAAGCTAGATTATAATTATAATATTTACATCGAAAAATGCCATTTTTTTAGTCCTACTCCTTTGGAAAAGCGTATTAAAATCACTGAGAGTATGTGCGTTGGGTATTACTAAGATATTTAAACATCAAAGCAGAAAAAAGTGAGATTATAGCCATAGCTAGCATATAAAATCCTAAAGAAAAACGAGCAATATTTTCTAAATTTGCTAAAGCAATGGTGTGTAAG
Organism: Campylobacter sp. FU_520; assembly: GCF_025772385.1. Lineage (NCBI taxonomy): Bacteria > Pseudomonadati > Campylobacterota > Epsilonproteobacteria > Campylobacterales > Campylobacteraceae > Campylobacter > Campylobacter sp. FU_520. The sequence continues at coordinate 12,970 of NZ_JAKMRZ010000022.1, forward strand.
AATAAAGCAAGTTGCGGGGTAAAACCACCGGCTAATGCATAAGCTATATTATATGAAAAACTAAGTCCTGAAAATTTAATCTTAGCATCAAATACTTCACTCATCATTAAAGGACAAAAATTCATCACTCCGGCAAAAAAACAAGCACTTAAATAACACACACTCACTGTATTAAAATCAGGTGTTTTGGTATAAAGAGCATTAAAATAAAACAAGCAAGTTAAGAAAAATCCTAGTGAAAAAATCACACAAGCTTTCACTATGCCTATTTTATCAGCCAAAATTCCACTTAATATACAGCCAATTACAAGTACAACTATACCAAGCATTTGCATATAAGTTTGGACGCTTGCATCAATACTTAACATTTTTGCCATAAAAGAAGGTATGATTAAAATCATCACAACAATGCAAGCAGTTAAAACCCAAGTTATCAACATAGAAAGCACAACACCTAACTTGGCTTTTTTAAACACTTCTTTTAAAGGGAATTTTTCTAAGGCTTTATCTTTTTTCATTTGCTCAAAAACAGGAGTTTCTCTTAAAAATTTACGCAAATAAGCAGAAATAATCCCAAAAATTCCACCCAAGAAAAATGGAATTCTCCAAGCCCATTCATAAAGCTCTTCTTGTGTAAAAAATTTATTCATCATCAAAAATACAAAACTACCAAGTAAAATTCCACCTACCACAGAAGCTGTTAAAATTCCAAGATAAGTGCGTTTTTGACCCTTTGGAGCATGCTCAAATACAAAAACCCAAGCACCAGGCAATTCCCCACCTATAGCTATACCTTGACAAATCCTTACAAATACTAAAAATACTATACATAAATACCCTATACTTTCATAAGTAGGTATAAAAGCAAGTAAAAAAGTTGGTATAACCATCAGCAAAATACTAAGCATAAACATTTTCTTACGGCCAAATTTATCGCCAAAATGCGCCATTACTATACCACCAAGTGGTCTAGCTAAATATCCTGCAGCAAAAATCCCATAAGTATTAAACATTTGCCAAAATGGGCTTAAATTTTCAGGAAAGAAATTTTTAGAAATATAACTTGCAAAAAATACAAAAATGATAAAATCATAAAATTCTAAAGTCCCTCCCAAAGAAGAAAGACCTAAAACTTTTATATCTTTTTTACTAAGATTTTTACTCACTCTTAATCCATCTCATAAGTATCATCATCACTATAATCATCATCGTATTCATAATCATCATCATCATAATTATACGATCTTTGATTGTTTGCATAAGTATCTTCCTCTATTTCATCATACATTTCATCATCATAATTTTCAAATTCTTCATCATCATAAGCCATTATAAATCCTTTAAAATTTTTTAGTAGTATTTTAATATAAAAATATACATTTTGGTATAATTTTTCAAACTTTACTTAAGGAAAAATATGAATTTAACGCATTTAGATGAAAAAAATCATCCCAAAATGGTAGATGTAAGCCAAAAAGATATCACCCAAAGAGAAGCTTGTGCAAGCGGTAAAATATATATGAGTAAAGAAGCATTTGAAGCTATTATCGAAAATAAAGCCAAAAAAGGACCTGTTTTACAAACTGCTATTACAGCAGCTATTATGGGAGCTAAGCAAACTTCAAATCTCATTCCAATGTGCCATCCTTTAATGATTTCAAAAGTACAAACTCATATAGAAGAAAACAAAGAAGAATGTTCTTTTAAACTTTTCGTAACCGTAAAATGTGAAGGAAAAACAGGAGTTGAAATGGAAAGTCTAACTGCTGTTAGCATTGGGCTTTTAACTATTTATGATATGGTTAAAGCTATTGATAAAAGCATGCAAATTACTAATATAGTTTTAGAAAGCAAAGAAGGAGGAAAAAGTGGTAAATATCTGCGATCTTAAAAAAGAACCTATTATAAACTACCCTACTTTTTGGGATTACAAAGTCGTTTTTGAAGCTGGGGTTGATGCTTTAGAAATTTTTACTCAAATACTTAATGAAAGAGAATTTAAATACAAAATCTCAAATACTAGCAAACAAGGTACATATAAAAGTTATCTTTTAAGTGTTTATGTCGATAGTAAAGATGATCGTTTAAATATTTTTAATCAATTAAAAAGTAAAGCCAAATTTGTATTATAAAAAGGAAAAACCATGAAAAATTTAGCCATTATTTTTGAAAATTCTCTCTTAGCTTGTGAAAAAAATGAAATTCCAGGCTTAATTAGCGAACTTGTTTTTAATCTAAGTTATAAAAAAATTAGTTTTGAAAATACTAGCAATGAAGAACTTTTTGCCATCTTTTCTAAGGCATTAGAAAAACTTGAACTTATAAATGAAGAAAATATTTCTAAAATAATCCAAGGTATTATTAAAGCTAGAGTTGAAGAAGATAAAAAAGCATTTTTTGCTTATATTAACGAATATGGCAAATTAAAAGTAAAAATAGAAGAACAAAAAAACACCATTAAACACAAAATTTGCGATAACTTTTTTGATTTAGAAAAGACTTTAAAAGATTTAAATTTAAATGAATTTAACATAAGTATTAATGATGCTATGCTTTATGATATAGAAATACTAGGTCTTTTAAAAGAAACTGCTGAAAGTGCTTTTATCACAACCTTAGAAAAAGGAGAAAATATAGAACTTACTTCTTGTGAGATTGCTAAAAATTTAGTCTTTAATGCAATTTGTGAAGGAAGTTTTGAAAAAGAAAGAATTTTGAAAATCTCTCAAGTAATTTTAAACGCAGCTTTTGAACTTGCTAATGAATCACAAGCCTTTGCTTATGATTTATGTATAGGAAGTATTTATGGAACACAAGAAGGGATTTCTTTGGCAATTGAAAAATTTAAAGCAAGCTTTGCATATAGTGCTTTAGAACATGATTTAAAAAATAAAGAAAAAGAACTCATAGACATAGAACAAGAATTTATTCAAATGCTTAAAAAAATATCATTAGAATTTAATAATCCTGTAAAAGATATACTCAAAGATTTATTAGAAAATAAATTTGACACTTTATTTGCCAAATTTAAACGCCTTATACAAGAAAATAGAGAACAAATCCTTATTAAAATAAATGAAATTAAACAAAATCCAAAAATTGATGATTTTAGTAAATTAGCACAAAATAAACTTAATAACCTAGCTAAAGAATTAAGCGAGCTTGAAAAACTTGCTAGTCATAAATATAAAAGTTTAGATAAAAACAATGCAAAAGAATTAGGAGTAAGATTGTGGGAAAAAGCTAAAAAATTAATTAAATATTAAAAAAATAAAAGATATTATTTTCCTAAAATTAACACAACAAGGAATTTAAATGACTAAAAGCCTTAATTTAACTACTAAAATGATATTGATTTTATCCTCTGTGATACTCATTGGCATAGGAATTTTATCAATAGCAATAATCACTAAAAGTCAGCAAATACTCAATAATGAAGCCCACAAACTTTTATTAAGTAGTGCTAATAGATACGCCAATGGAATTCAGGCTATTACACAAAACGCATATTCAACACTAGAAACAGCACAAGGTATTATTAAAAATTTTTCTAGCAAAGATAATGTTTTGGATATAGAAGAATTAAAAATTTTATTAAGTAATATGTTAGACTCAAATTCTTGGACTTATCTTGCATATATTCATCTTAACCAATACCACGACAATAGTCCTTTAAATCTTACTCCATCTGGAAAGTTTTTACTACTAGCAAAAGATGAAAATCCGCAACAAAAAGGATCAATTAAATTTATTCAAGCTGAAGAAATAATTTTGCAACAAAATTCTTTTATAAAAGCTTTACAAACTCAACAACCTGCAATTGGGAGACCTAAAGATTATTTTATAGATGGAGAAAAAATATATCTTGTAAATATTGCCTTACCGGTTATTGGAAGAAATAATGAAACAATTGGTGTAATAGGTATGCTTGTACGCATTGACTTACTAAGAGATGAATTAAATGATCCAAACAAGAGTTTATTTGCAAATGACCAACGCTTATTAATTTCAAGCGATGGTTTAATCATATCTAGCCCAAAAGCAGAATATATTGGAAAAATTATCACAGAAATTAATCCTCATCCTAGTGCAAAAACAATATTAGAGATGCAAAACACCAAAACTAATGGCTTATTTACTTTTATACCTGCATCAACAAAGAAAGAAAATTTTGCTCAACTTATAAATTTTAATCTTTGGGAAGGCTCTAATGAATATTGGAGTGTTGTAACTATCGCACCTAAAAAATCTGTGGAAAGTCCAGCAAATTTGCTAGCTTTTATTATATTTATAATCTCAACCATTGTTCTTTTTGCGATTATTATTACTGTTTATTTTTATATAAAAAAAGGGATTATTGAAAAAATTCATAAACTCCAAAC
>NZ_JAKMRZ010000023.1:0-15903 GCF_025772385.1 Campylobacter sp. FU_520
ATGCTCGTTAAATAGCAACTTTCCTTTCAAAAAAGCTCTATTTTCTTCACAATTTACATAAGATCTTAAAAGACCTTTTTTATATACTTTATCAAATTCATCTAAAAACATAGTGATAAAAATCTCAAACAAAGACATATTAGAAACTTGCAAAGAAGAGATATTGCTATTTTTAAATGGAGAATTTTTTAAAGTTTTTAGCATATTGATTAAAAGATTTTTGGGGTTGAAATTAAAATCTTCTCCATAAAAATTCTCATCACTTTTGGTTTGATCTATTTGTTTTATATCATAAGCTTTTAGTAGTTTTTCTTTCGATATAGCAGATGGTTTGCATTCTTCATTTTTATATCTATCTAAATTTGTGCATTTTGGCAAGATCTCCAAAACACCACTTTTAGTTTGTATAATGCCTACATAATTTTTAGCTTTTAAAGTATTTTTATTTTTAAAGCCTAGAAGACTTTCATTATTTTTTGCAAAGTCTTCTAGCTCTTTATAAAACATTTCAGCTTTTTCTTTTAAAATTTCTTTTAAATCTTCGTTAGAAAAGGTTTGGTATTCGATAATAGAAAAGGTATTATTATTTATCATTTTCATATATTTTTATAAAAGTGCTTTTATCCCAATCTTTGCTATTACTAAATTTATAAATACCATTATCTCTTTCTATAAAATTTGTAATATTTTTCAAATAATCATTATTTGTATCTTGTTTTTCTAGCATACCATTTTCATTTAAAACCGCGTCAATCAATGCATAATCATTATAAAAATACTCTTGCAAAAGCGGAATGATTTTGTTTTGAAAAACTTTTTTTAATTTCTCTAAATTATCAATACCTATAAAAAATGCATGTCCTATAGTCTTTTCTCTATCTAGTAAGTATTCTATGCGAGTATTTATAGATTCTAATAATTTTTTTAAATTTACATCTTTATATTTTGATTTTTCTAACTCTTCAACATCAGGCATCATCTCGATAAATTCAAAACGTCTTCTTAATGCTGTATCAAGTGAAGTTATACTTCTATCAGCCGTATTCATAGTGCCTATGATATAAACATTTTTAGGCACTCCAAAATCTTTACCACTATAAGGTAATTTTACTTTTATTTCCTCTTCTTCACCTATCCTTTTGCTAGGCTCTATCAAGGTTATAAGCTCACCAAAAATCTTACTTACATTACCACGATTAATCTCATCTATGATGATTATAAATTTCTTTTTTGTATTATCTTCTACATCTTCAAGATTATTTGGTTGGCTTATCTTTGCTAATAAATCATTAGGATTAATTCTATATAATTCATAAACGGTTTTTTGCACTAAAATTTTATCATTATTCAAATCAAGAATGTTTATTTCATCATTTTGAGAAATCCAACTAACTTCTCTATATGTTTGATATTTTTTGTCTTCATTATATTTAACATCGCTTGTAATAATTCCAACACCCTTTATAGTTTCTGAAGTATTAAAAACACATACTAAATCCCCTATTTGCATGTATTCTACAAAACTTATTATGCTATTTTTATCATTTGAACCTAAATTTAAAAAACGTTCATCTTTGTTCTTTGGAATATCACTCCAACCTATACAAATTTTATTTTTTTCAAAACACTCACTTCTTAATGAAGCATTGGCCCCTAAAGAAATTTTCCAAACTTTTGAATTTTTATCGATAGATATATCATTGTTAATTTTTCTTTTTTTATCCAAAGCTTTTTCACAAAGTTCTTTAAAAATTCCATCTTTTATTTCGTATTCTATTTTCTTAGAATTTTCCTCTCTATCTATGTGAGGCTTTATACCTTCTACGAATTCTTCATATCCATAGCTTTGATGAAAAGTAGTAAAAACTATTTGTCCGTTTTTAACATACTCATCAAATTTTACTTTTTTATCATCTCTATTTTCTAAATTTTCATTTAAAATCTCTAAAGCTTTATCTATAGTGTGATAAGTTTTCCCCGTTCCTGGAGGCCCATAAAGAATTTGATTTAAAGGTGGATTTTTCATATTTAATTCCTTATCCATTATTTCATTATTTAAAAATTGTCTTTCAAAATTGTATAAAAAAGTTCTATAATGCTTTAAAGCAACAGAATACATTTTATTTCCATTATTATTTTTTAATACAAATTTATTATTTTTATTTAATTTTTCTATATTTTGATCAAAATTATATAAATTGCAACTATATAAATTATCTTTCAAAAATTCATTAGATATATTTTCTACAGCTGAAGCATATTTTTTTATGCTAGAAGTATCTATATTTCTTTTACTTAAATATTCACAAAATAATTTTTTCATTTTTTTTATGTTTATTCCATACTCAACCCATAAAGGAATAGCTATATTTTCTATCATTTTGATTAATGATAAATTTTTATTTTCTAACAATTTCTCATAAATTTGATATATTTTTAATTTTTCTTTAAATTCATTCAAAGATATTAAGTCTAAAACATTTTTAGAAAAAATATTAACTATTTTTATATTATTTACATCTTGATAATGAAAAGCTATTTTCCATTTAGTAGCATCTCCAAAATCTATATTTTCTATAGTTTTAAAGTCATTATTTTTACTTGCTTGTATTATATCTACAATTGTTTGTTTTATTTTATCAAAAGCTTCATCTTGATTATTTCCATATTTAGATAACCAAGCATAATTGTCATTGTAAATTTTACCTTTTAAATTTTCTTTATCATCATTAGAATTTCTTTTATATATACCAAATTTAAAACTAGAACCACCCCAAATACTTCCTATATCATCGAGTTTATTTTCTATCCAAAAAGTAAAATCATTTCTATCCGGATTATCCTTTTTGGTGCTAGTATACTCTTCAAGAGTCATATCTTTAACTTTTTCCAAAGTCCAAATTTTTTGAAATTCTAAAAAATTATTCTTTATATTTTTCTTTTGTTCTTCGTTTAAATTAATATTCATACTATTTCCTTTTAATCCACAACCGCAAATAACTTGCAATTTTTATAATATCTATAAAATCTTTCCCTATTTTTATTCATAGTTTTTAAATAATTAAAAACAGGTGAAGTCCATTTATAGCCTTGACTTTTTGTATGAAATTCATCTATTAATTTATCATCTTGATAAACATACACACTCATGCCACCATTTTTTACAACTGCTTCTTTAAATTCATCTTCATCTTTTGGAAAATGATAATACACATTACCATTTTTATCTGCTTTACTGATTTTATAATCATATTTATTTTCAAGCATTATACGCCTTTTTGCTTTTATATTTAAATTTAATTATACAAAAGATAAGTAAAAATTTAGATTTCTAAATTTTTACCATTGTATGAAGGTTTTAGCTTTTCTTATATCGCTAAAATTTATAGTAGTTTTTTCTTGAGTTTCTAAATTTTCTAAAGTGATATTTTCATCATCTACGGCGATGATTTTTGCTTCGATTTTTTCTTTTTCACTAGTTGTGATTTTTACAAGTTCGTTAATGCTTTTTGCAAAATGCTCGATTTTGCTAAGTTTTCTCTCAAGCCCACAGCTTGATACTTCTAAAAAATACTCCCCACTCACAGGTGGCTCTACATCAAAAATAGGCGATAAAATTTCGCTAAGTCTAGCACAATCATCAAGATTTACCCCACCTTCTTTTTGCACATAAATTCTATAAATCTTTCTACCATTTTCACTTGTTAGCTCATCATCATAAAAGCTAAGCCCTGCTTCTTTACAAAGTGCTTCAAGATTCATTTTGTTCCTTTTTGATTTTTTCAAATAAAGCATCCATGTGGTTTTGATACTCTAATCTATCATCAAATTTAAAGTGAAAATTCGGACATCTATACCATCCTTGCTCACTCATGCAGTAATTTTGCAAAGCACGGGCAGCTTTTTTAAGTTGATTGAGTATGATTTCTTGCTCTTGGGCATTAAAAAACATTTTATCTAAATACACAAAAGCATCGTATCTGCCTTTTTTACACTCCACATCTACTACACACAAGTTTTTTAAAGCTTCATTGTCTAAATTTGCTAAAGCTTCTGGTATAAGTTCTTTTAAAATGCTTTCTGTGCGTAGCTTTTTGATTTCAGCTGGGTTCATAGGCTTACTTGTTCCTCAACTTCTTTGTAACTTTCTATATAATCTCCCACTCTCATATCATTACAACCTTCTATGCCTACACCGCATTCATAGCCTTTTGCAACTTCTCTTACATCATCTTTAAAGCGTTTGAGTGAGCTTACATTACCTTCAAATACCACAACCCCATCTCTAATGAGTCTGATTTTCGCACCACGATTGATCGTACCTTCTGTTACCATACAACCTGCGATTTGTCCTAATTTTGGCACATTGATCACTTGGCGAATTTCAGCTTGACCAAGTTGTTCTTCAGAGATGATAGGACTCATCATACCACCTAGCAAGGCTTTTACATCATCAAGCAAGTTATAAATAACATTATAAGTTTTTATCTCTACGCCTTTATCTTTAGCACGTTCTTTAATCTCACCAGTTGGACGTATATTAAAACCTAAAACGATAGAGTTTTCACTAGCACTTGCAAGCTCTATATCGCTTTGAGTAATCCCACCTACCCCACTATGGATGATATTAACCTTGATCTCATCATTTTTAAGTTTTTCTAAACTAGCCTTAATCGCTTCAAGTGAACCTTGCACATCTGCTTTTAAGATCACAGGAAGGGCTTTTAAATTGCCTTCTTTAATTTTAGCACCAAGCTCATCTATACTTACTTTAGTGGATTTGCTTAATTCTTTTTGGCGGTTGTATTCATGGCGTTTATTAGCATATTCTCTTGCTTGTTTATCGCTATCTACAGCTATTAGCGTTTCTCCTGCATCAGCTACTTCACTAAGACCTATGATCACCCCGCACTCACCTGGGCCTATTTCTTTTAAAGCTTTGCCTTGATCATCACTCATAGCACGCACCTTACCATAAGCTTCCCCTGCTACGACAGTATTTCCCACTCTTAAAGTACCATTTTGCACGATGATAGTAGCCACAGGACCTCTACCTTTTTGTACTGAAGATTCTATAATACTTGCTTTAGCATGAGCTTTTGGGTTTGCTTTAAGCTCTAAAATATCAGCTTGCAATAATACAATTTCAAGTAAATCCTCTATACCATCACCCTTTTTAGCTGAAACTGGTACAAACTCATGACTTCCACCCCATTCTACTGGCATGATGTCCATTTCTGCTAACTGAGTTTTTACCATGTCAGGATTTGCGTTTTCTTTATCCATTTTATTAATAGCAATGATGATAGGTACATTAGCTGCTTTTGCATGATTAATCGCTTCTTTAGTTTGTGGTTTTACCCCATCATCTGCAGCTACTACGATAATAACAATATCCGTTATACTAGCTCCCCTTGCACGCATAGCAGTAAATGCCTCATGGCCTGGAGTATCGATAAAAGTGATTTTTCTACCATTTTTTTTCACCATGTAAGCACCAACATGCTGAGTGATCCCACCTGCTTCACCACTTGCAATGCGTGATTTTCTTATATAATCAAGCAAAGAAGTCTTACCATGATCCACATGCCCCATGATAGTGATAACTGGAGCTCTTTGGCTTAAATTTTCTTCTGTTTGATTTTCATCATAGTCTTTTACATAATCAAACTCATCAGCCTCATCAATGATATTAATCTCCACGCCAAATTCAGCAGCAAGAATTTCTATAGCATCCTCATCCAAAAAGTCATTTTTAGTCGTCATCATGCCAAGCATGAAAAGTTTAGAGATAACTTCTCCGGTGTTTTTACCAAGTTTTTCAGCAAATTCATACACACGAATTTCTTTAGGTATACTTACGCTTGTGATCGCTTCGCTTTCTTTTTTCTCTACCTTTTTAGGTGGCTTTTTACGACTTCTTCTTTGTATACCACCCTCGCCAAATGGATTGATAGAATTATTTAAAGATTGCTTTAAAATATTTGGTTGTTTTTTGTTTGCTGGTTGTGCTGGTTTGTTTTCTTTTACACTAAAATCAGGTAAAACCACCATATCATCATCTTCTAAAGAAATATCAGCAAAGTCTTTATCTCCCAAAAGATCCATTTTAGTAGTACTTTCTTTTTTGCTTGCTACAGGATGATTTTTCTTTTCTTTTTTCTTTCTTTTTAAATTCTCATCTGAATTTGAAAAAATCATACTAAGGCTTAAACCTTGAGTAGCTTGTGTACTAACTTTTTCTTCTTTGTTTATTTGAGTTTCTTTGCTTTCTTCTTTTTTCTTTTTAACGATGACCAAGCCTCTTCTTTTGGCTAAATTTAAATTAGAACCTAGCTTTTCATCGAGTTTAATTTCTTCTTTTTTTTCTTCTAATGCTTCATTTTTTATAGGATTTTCAGGTTGTTTTTCTTCTTTTTTTATTTCATCTTTTTTTTCACTTACTGCTTTAGTAGGGCTTTTACCTTCTTTTTTAGTAGTAGTTTTTTTCTCTTCTTTTTTGCTTTCTTCTTTTTTAGTAGTTTTTTTTGCTGCACTTTCTTTTTTAGGTTTGGCTACTTTTTTTACCACATCCAGTATTTCACCGGATTGAACGTATTGATAAATCGCCTCTGCAATTTCAGAAGATACTTTTTTGTTAGGGGATTTGATATCTTCTAAGCCCATTTCATTGGCTTTTTCTATAATTTCTTTACTTGTATATCCTAACTCTTGAGCGATCTCGCTAATCTTTACATCTGCCATTAAAAAATATCTCCTTTAAATCCTGCTGATTTATATTACCATGAAAATTGCCTTTGCAAGCTCTCATAAAAGCCCTTTGCAATGTTTTTTCATCTTTATCAAAACATGAATTACAAATATACAAACTCCTGCCAAATTCCACTTTAGTGATAATTTGAGAATTTTTTATTTGGAATTGATGCAAACCTTGCTTTTCATAACGGCCTTTGCAAACAATGCACATTCTAATGGGTATATGATTTTTCAAAATTATATCTTTTTTTTGGAATTTTTAGCAAATTTTAAAGCCCTCATCATCAAATTCTAAAAGCTCAACTCTAAATTTAGCAAATTTATTTTTGATTTTTTCTTTGATTTGTTTAGCATCATCTTTATAAGCTAGAGTAAAAAAACTCGAGCCTGAACCTGAAAGCGTGCTCATGAGAGCATTATTATCTAAAGCTAGTTTTTGCACTTCAAAAAGCTCGGGCAAAAGCTTCATTCTTTGATTTTGATGAAGTTTATCCAAACTTGCATATTTTAATAAATCATATTTTTTCTCTAAAAAACAAGCAGTTAAAAATGAAGCATGGCAAAGATTAAAAACACCCTCTTCTAGGTTGATTTTTTTAGCTAAAACTGCTCTTGATTTTTGAGTATTCATCGCTACATTTGGTATGGTTATAACAGCTTGTAAGTCTTTATCCACTTCTTTTTTTATAGCTAAAACTTTTTCATTATGAGTTAATGCACATACAAAACCTCCAAGTGCTGCTGGAGCTATGTTATCTGGATGGTTTTCATATTTTAAAGCTTCATTTAAAATGATATTTTTATCCGCTTTAAACCCACTTAATTCATAAGCACAAGCAATGGCTCCAACTATCACAGCAGAAGAACTTCCCATACCTCTAGCTAAAGGGATATTATTTTGAAAAATAAAGCGGAAATTATCTTTTTTACCACTAAGCCTTTGATAAATTTCATAAAAAATATTAACAAAGGTATTGTTTTTTTTAAGATAGATATTATTTTCACCTTCTCCGTGTATGCTAATGCTAAAAAATTTAGATTTTTCAACTATGGTTTGATTAAAATATTTTAAACTCAAACCCAAGCAATCAAAACCAGGACCTAAATTTGCACTTGTAGCAGGAACTAAAATCTTCATTTTTTACCTTAATTAATCGCATCTAAAACATAAAAAGGCGTATTTTCTTTACTAAAATTTAAACCTTTTAAACTTTGGGGCATAAAAAAGCTTCCCGCCTGTGTCTTTTCTAAAATAATTTCATCATCTTTTTTTACAAAACATAAATGCTTATTAGCGGCTATAGGAGCGTTATTGTTTAACTCAAAAGCACTAATAGCTTTTAAAGGAATGTTTTTAACTATAGCTAGGGTTTTAAAAGAAACATAAGAAATCTTTATACCCATGTAAGAGCCTGGTCCATGCACATAAATAAGCTTTTCAAACTCATATTGTAAAAGTAAATCTTGCAATATTTTTGGCAAAACTTCACTAACTTTTAAATCATTCTCAATGGTTTTTATCAATACATCGTTTTCATAAATACCAAGCATCAAAGGTTTTGCTATGGCATTTAAAAGTAAAGTAACCTTTTTTATGCAAAAACCTTTTCATAAACTTTATATGCACTTTTTTCTAAACTTACCACTTCATAAGCACTAGGATCTTTTAAAAGTTCTTTGGTTAAAAGATGATTAAGTTTGTGCGAACCTGCATAAGAAGTATAGTCTCCAAAAACTCTACATCCAAGTAAGGTTAAATCCCCGATAGCATCTAAAATTTTATGGCGCACAAATTCGTCTTTAAAACGCAAACCTTCAGGGTTTAAAATACGATTATCATCAATTACAACAGCATTTTCTAAACTTCCACCAAGACCTAAATTCATAGCTCTTAAAGCTTGAACATCTTTTAAAAATCCAAAGGTTCTTGCTCTTGCTATTTGCTCTATGTAGTTTTGTTTGCTAAATTCAAAACAATAATTTTGCTTACCTATGATAGGATTATCAAATTCGATTGTATAGTTTATAATAGGCATATCCGTAGGACTTAAACGCACAAATTTATTGCCTTCTTTTACTTCTACACTTTTTTTAATCACTAAAATTTTTTTAGCCACATCAAGCTCTTTTATGCCTGCTTCTTCAAGCATCATACAAAAGCCTATGCTACTACCATCCATTACAGGAGCTTCATTAGCATCTAAAACTATGCGCACATTGTCAATACCATAAGCATTAATCGCGCTCATTAAATGCTCTATAGTAGAAACATAACCTCTATGATCGCCTATTACAGTAGCCATTTGCGTATCGATGACATTTTCAGGTTTTGCTTCATAAGAAATTCCTAAATCACTTCTATAAAACACTATACCACTGCCAGCTTCCAATGGCTCTAATTTTATACTAATAGGCTCACCCTTGTGCAAACCTATGCCAACACCTTTAACTTCTTTTGCTATTGTTGTTTGATTCATTTTTATTCACTCAAAATTCTTTTTTTGCTTGATTCTAATACATTATAGATATTTTCTTTTATCCATTTTGCATCTTGCCATTGCTCAGGACGCACTTCAACTCCTTGTACTAAAACACCAAAATGCACATGATCTCCAAGTGCTAATCCTGTGGTACCTGTAGTGCCTATAACATCACCTGCTCTAACTCTATCTCCTACATTTACATCCACATTAGTGCAGTGTCCATAAAGAGTATAAATACCAAAGCCATGATAGATAATAATATTTAATCCATAAATTCCATTTTCTTGCACAAATACCACTTCACCATCGTTATTACTAATGATAGGTGCTTCTTTTACACTTGCTAAATCAAGCCCCATATGATAAGAGCTACTAAACGCTTGATTATTATAAGAATAAAACCTATGATCAGCATAATCAGCTACTTTTTGGCCATTTTTTAAAGGTTTGAAAAGATTAACTTTAAAATTATTAATCATAGTATCAGGAACTTTACTTGTAATATCATGAATAATAACTTCATTAGAAGCTCTTAAATCTTCATTCACAAATTTAAATTTTTCAAGTCTGCTTAATTCTCTATCTTTTGGAGCATATTTTTGTGCTAAAAATTCGATCTTACCATCTAAAAATCTATCACTTACTTTTATATTTGATACACGGTATTTTTTATTAGTAAAATAATACCTAATTCTTTGTTTGTTTACATTGCCTGCTTTATCTACTGCCACCACATAAGCTCTAAAGTGCTCATCAGTAGCCTCCCAAGGAATCAAAGCAGCATAATATCCTTCTTTTACATAAGGAGTTGCTTTAAAAATTTTATCTTTATCAGTTGTGATATAAACTTCTTGTAAATTCTCATCACTTGCTTTAAATACCACACTACCTACTCCGCCTTGTTCGATTTGGTAAGAATTATCTAAAATTTCTACAAGTGGTTTTTTGGTATCAATGATAACTTTCACTTCTTTAAGCGCTTGATTTCCTAAAAAGAAATTCCAAAAACTACTATCACTTGCTTCTATTACAAGTTTATAAGAATCAACTTTTTCTTTATAAGCTGGTTTTGGTAATTTTAAATCAAAATGAATGCTTTTTTTATTGCCTTTAACATGCTCATTAACAAGTATTTCACCATTTAACTCATTTGCCTTAAATAAAGTAACTTTTATATCTTTTAAAGCACTTTCATCGCTTACTTCTATGGATATAGGATCTGTTAAATTACTATAAATTACATCTGATTTTGTTTGAATTAACGGAGGATTTTTTTCAAACAACTTTGTATTTAAAACAAACACCACAAAGGCTAAAAGTATTAAAAAAACTACAAAAATCCATTTTTTATTTGATCTTTTACGCGCAAAAACCATATTTTCACTTTCAATCTATTTTTTTTAAAAATATATTATTCTTTAGCAAATTAAGAGTAAATTATAAAGAATTTTATAGAATTTCTCTTAATTTATTTGCACTTTTAATCCAAGTTTCAAGCTCATTTATATCACATTTTTCTATCATTTTTTTACACTCTTGTAATTCTTTTTGAAATAAATCAATAGAATTTAATAAATTTTGTTTATTTTGCTCAAAAATACCACTCCACATTTGAGGGTTTGATTTAGCAATCCTACACATATCTTTAAAAGAAGGACCACCTAGGTGGGCTATGTTTTTTTTGTTTTCTTCTTTCATTACAAAATTTGCCAAAGAAAAACTAATCACATGCGGTAAGTGTGAAATGATAGAAGCATGATGATCATGCGCGATACTATCCATAAATACAAGCTTCATTCCTAAATCTGAAAAAATTTCTATAGCTCTTTTTTGATGAATATGATCAGCATTTTGCACATCACACAAAACACAAACTGCATTTTTATATAAATCTTTTATAGCTGCATTTGGACCACTATTTTCAGTTCCTGCCATAGGATGAGCTGCGATAAATTGACTTTTCAAATAAGAAGGTAAATTTTTAATAATTTCTTCTTTTGTACTTCCAAGTTCAATGATAGTACAATCTTTAGAAATGCCTTGAAATTCTTTTAAAATTTTTACAATAGCTCTTACAGGGATAGCTAAAAAAATCACATCACATTTTTTCAACTCTTCAAAAGAAACAATTTTATCTATTAACTTTCTATCTAGTGCAATTTGCTCAAATTCTTTGTTTATATCATACCCACAAACTAAATCTATTAATTTATTCTCTCTTAAGCTAAGGCCTAAAGATCCGCCTATTAAGCCAAGTCCGACTATACCTACTTTCATAAATTTTCCTTAAAAAGCATTAGTTAAAAATATTTTGGTATTATAACGATTTTGTATATAAAAATTTAGGTAAAATGATGAAAAAATGGTTTGTTTTCTTTGCACTCTCAAGTTCTTTATGTGCAGCTACAATTAAAGATATCAAATTTGAAGGCTTATCGCAACTTTCTAAAGAAAGTGCTATTGCGATTTCTAAATTAAAAATAGGACAAAAAATTGATCCTGCTAGTATAGATACAGCAATTAAAAACCTTTTTGATAGAAATTATTTTAAAGATATAGTAGTAGAAGAAAAAAATGGGGTGCTAACTTTTAAAGTAATAGAAAAACCTTCCATTGGAAAAATAGATATTCAAGGTATAGCAAGTAACGATAGAAAACAAATAGAAAGCCTTGTTGGTTTAAAACCTGGAATTTTATATGATGAAAATTCAGCTAAAGACGCAGCCGAAAAAATCAAGCTTTTTTATCAAGCCAAAGGTTTTTATGACACTGTTGTAGAAATCAAAGATGAAAAATTAAGTAATTCAAGCTCATTGAAACTTACTTTTGTTGTAAATCGTGGAGAAAATATCATCATAGAAAAAGTGCATTTAAGCGGTGCAAAAAATTTAAGTTATTCAGATGTTGAACCTGCAATAGCAAATAAACAAAGAGAAGCCCTAGGCTGGATGTGGGGTTTTAATGATGGTAAGCTTAAAATCTTTGATTTAGCAAATGATAGCTCAAGAATTTCAGATGTATATTTAAAAGAAGGTTATCTTGATGTGAGTGTATCTCCTGCTTTTTTAAATACTTACACAGATACTTATCAAGCTGATTTGACTTATTTTATCAATGAAGGCGAGGTTTATAAAGTTAAAGGGATTAAAATTTTTAATCCAATTTTTAGTGATGAAGAAAATGAAGCTTTAGTAAATGATTTAAAATTAAGTGTTGGAAAAATAGTTAATATAGAAAAACTAAGAGAAGATATAAAAACCATAGAAACTAAAACAGCAGATTTAGGCTATGCTTTTGTACAAGTTATACCTGATATACAAAAAGATAAAGAAAATCATGAAGCTATGATTATTTTTAAAGTCATACCAAATGAAAAAGTATATATAAGAGATGTCATCATCTCAGGTAACACCAAAACAGTTGATAGAGTTGTTCGTAGAGAACTTTATCTAACCGAAGGTAATCTTTATAATAGAACTGATTTAATGGACTCAAGAAATGCTCTAAGAAGAACTGCGTATTTTGAAAATGTAGATATTAAAGAACAAAGAGTAGATGATACGCATATTGATTTGATAGTAGAAGTCAAAGAAGCTTCAACTGGGGCTATCTCAGGTGGTATTGGTTATGGGACTAGTGATGGAATTTTACTTAGTGCTTCATTATCTGATGCAAATATCTTAGGTTCTGGTATGAAAGGAAGTGTAAGTATAGACAAAGGCGATGATACGCTTTCAGGTAGAGTATCTTTAAGAAATCCTAGAGTGAATGATAGTGATTATTCTCTTGGAGGATCATTATATTCAGATCGTTTAGAATGGGATAGCTATGATGAGAGAAATTATGGTTTTGATATAAGTGTTGGTAAAACCTTAGGAAGATATACAAGCGTTGATTTAACTTATAATCTTGAGCAAAGTGATATTTATCATTTAAGTGATCGCTTAATCGCTCAAGGATATAAACTTGGAAAAACTTATAAAAGCTCCATTACTCCTTCAATAGTATTTAACAATACAGATGATTATTATCTACCAAGATCAGGTTTTATCGCTTCAACCTCGCTTGAATATGCAGGCTTAGGTGGAGATCAAGAATTTATAAGCTCTACTACTAAATTTAATTATTATCAAGGCTTAGAAGAATTTATAGGTTGGGATTTAATTTATCGTTATAAAGCAAGTTTTTATAAGGTATGGGATCAAGGTTATTTACCTATCAATGAAAAATTATATCTTGGGGGTATAGGAACCATCAGAGGTTTTGATAGAAGAAGTGTAAGCCCTAAAAATGCGTGGGGCGATGAAACAGGTGGTACAGTGGCTTTTGCTAACTCAGTAGAACTTAGCTTTCCAATCTTTGATAGAATCAAACTAAGAGGAAGTGTATTTTTTGATTATGGTGCTATAGGTGAGAGTTCTTTAAGTCAAATTCAAAGATGGAGTACAGGTGTTGGTTTTGAGTGGCTAACTCCACTAGGTGCTTTAAATTTAGTTTTTGCTAAACCATTTAACACTAACTCGAAAGATGATTTGAGCAAATTTGAGTTTATGTTGGGTGCAAGATTTTAAAAATACTAAAATCTTGCTATAATTTTGAAATTTTATTTTAGGTAGAGATAATGAATTTTTTAGATATTTTTTCTAGTATAAGACGCAAACAAGCTACTCCAAATGAAGCTCCAAATCACTGGGTTAAATGTAATTCTTGTCATGCGTTAATGTATTATAAAGAAATAGAAACTTGTTATAATGTTTGTCCTAAATGTAATTTTCATATGAGATTAAACCCTTTAAAACGCATCGAGCTACTTAGCGATGAAGGTACATTTGTAGAAATGGATAAAGATTTACATGCAATCGATCCGCTTAAATTTGTTGATAGCAAATCATACAAAAAAAGATTAGCAGAAAATGAAGAAAAAACAGGAAGAAAAAGTGCCATAATAAGTGGCGAGTGTAATATAGATGGCATTAAAACTCAATTAGTTGTTTTTGATTTTTCTTTCATGGGAGGAAGTTTAGGCTCAGTAGAAGGTGAAAAAATTCTTAGAGCTATTGAAAGAGCGATTGAGAAAAAAAACCCTGTTGTTATAGTGAGCGCAAGCGGTGGAGCTAGAATGCAAGAAAGCACTTATTCTTTAATGCAAATGAGCAAAACAAGTGCAGCGTTAAAACTATTAGCAGAAGAAAAACTTCCTTATATTTCAGTATTAACCGATCCAACCATGGGTGGAGTAAGTGCATCATTTGCTTGGCTTGGAGATATCATCTTAGCTGAACCTGGTGCTTTAGTAGGTTTTGCAGGAACTAGGGTAATTAAACAAACCATAGGGGCTGATTTACCAGAAGGCTTTCAAAAGGCTGAATTTTTACTTGAACATGGATTGATTGATGCGATTGTGGAAAGAAGCGAACATAAAAAATTTATAGCAGACTTTTTAAGATTTTTTTCTAAAAACTAAAAAATGCAAATCAATCTTTTAAGCATTCAAAAAAACAATAACGATGAATTTAGCAAAATAGATGAGCATTATATTAAGCTCATCAAAAAATTTTGCAGTTTTAATGATACTTGTATTTTTAATAATAAAATCAATCAAGCACAAAACACTAATACCATAGAAGCAAAAAAATCTTATACAAATGCACTAATTCCTTATAAAAAAGGTTTTTGTATAGCCTTAGATGAAAAAGGTAAAGAACTTACAAGTGTAGAATTTGCAAGATTATTACAAGATAAAAATGAAATTTCTTTTTTTATAGGCGGTGCTTATGGATTTGAGCAAGAATTTATTGCACAAATGCACACAAGCATAGCTCTTAGTAAAATGACTTTAGTGCATAAATTTGCCAAAACTATGCTTTTAGAGCAAATTTATCGTGCATTTTGCATTAATACAAATCACCCATATCACAAATAGGAGCGTTTATGCAAGAATTAAATCTTGAAGAATTTAAAAATATATTACTTCAAAGACAAAAAGAAATTTTACAAGAGCTTCAGGGCAATATAAATAATATCCATAATCTACAAGATAGTGAACCTAGAGATGAAGTTGATTTGCAACAAATTGACAATAGCTCTCATA
Organism: Campylobacter sp. FU_520; assembly: GCF_025772385.1. Lineage (NCBI taxonomy): Bacteria > Pseudomonadati > Campylobacterota > Epsilonproteobacteria > Campylobacterales > Campylobacteraceae > Campylobacter > Campylobacter sp. FU_520. Next base: position 15,331 of record NZ_JAKMRZ010000023.1, read on the forward strand.
TTGACTTTAAAATCAATGAAAATTTAAAAGCCGAGTTAGAAGAAATTAAACATTCATTAAGCAAAATAGATAACAATACTTATGGTATTTGTGAGTATTGTGAAGATGATATTCATCCTGAAAGACTTAAGGTTAAACCTCACGCAAAATACTGTATCAATTGCCGTGAAACCCTAGAAAAAAGGAAAGAGCTATGAAAATAAGATTGTTTTTCTTTGCAAGTTTAGTTTATCTTTTAATTGTTGCAGCCTTAGTTTATAATCTAAACTTAGGAAATTACACTTTCACAATTTCTACTTTTGAATTAAATTTGCCTATTAGCTTATGGGTTGTTTTACCTGCTTTATTTTTAATGATATTAGCATTAGCACATATGAGTTTTTATGGCTTTTTAAAACATTTACAATATAAAAATCTAATTAAAGATAGTAAAAATTATGAAAATTTTATTATTGATATTTTTTTAAAAAAAATGAGTAGGGTTAAATTTAAAACTCAAGAATTTCAAAATATAGCAAAAAACACTCAAGCTCTTTGTTTTAAAGAAAAAATTCAAAATCCTAAAATAGATGA
>NZ_JAKMRZ010000024.1:0-15190 GCF_025772385.1 Campylobacter sp. FU_520
AAAGTTTTTTTAAAATCACTTAAATTATTTACAGCTTGGTTGTTTTGGCAAAATTGATTGGTTATATTTAAAATAAGTTCGTTTTCAAAACTAGTAGATTTAAAAATCAAAACATTATGAGATTTTCTTTTTTTGTAAGTTTCTTGTGTGAAATTGGCATTTAAAAAATTAATAATATCTTCAGTACAAATTTTAGTAAAAGTAAAATTTAAAACATCATCAATCTTTTCTTTTGAGATAATAAGGCTAAAATTCTTTTCTTTGTAATTATTTGTGATTTCACTACTAATTCCTATATTTGATAATATACATTGTAAAAGAAAATTTTCAATAACATTGTTGTTTATAATACCTGCATGTATATTTTCAAAACAATCATTTATGGGAATTTTATTGTGGTGGTATTGTTGTAAAATTGGTTTTAGTGTGTATAAATTATCAGTTTGTAAGTAATTTAAACCTTGGATAAGATATTGAAAATCTTTTTGTGTAAGTTGGTTTTGTAACTTTTGATCTTGTAATTGCTTGTTAGTTAAATCAAACGATAGTTTTAAATTTTCTTTTAATTCTTCCAAAGAATTTGATTTTGACAGAGAAAGATATTTTTCAATTTCTTGGGTTAAAATTTTATTTTTTTTGATTTTTTGATTTTTTAAGATTATATAAACACACGCAATGATGAAAATCAAAATACTCATAAAAGTATAAATGAAGAATAGTTTTTGATCGATAGGATATAAAAAATAATAATTTAAAAAACATAAAATTAAAGTCAAAAGACTAATAAATAATATCATAAATTTTCCTTGATTAATTTAGCTATTTTTGCATTGGAAAGTGATTTTAATTCATCAAAGCTAGCTTTGCTAATCTCATCAAAACTGCCATAATAATCTAAAAATTTTTTAATATATCCTTGAGAAATTCCAAGTTGTATTAATCTAGAACTTTGCAAATCTTGTTTTCTTTTTGTTTTTTGATGAAAACTAATTGCAAAGCGATGTGCTTCATCGCGTAGTTTTTGCAAAAAATGTAATTTTTTATCATCAGTCGAAAGTTGAATTTTACCTTCTTGGGTATAAATTTTATCTTTTGCACTTCCTTTTGCCCTATAAGCTTTTGCATCTATTTTTTCTTTAGAAATCGCTAAAATATCTACATTTGCCCCAGAACTTTTGATGATATCATTGGCTAGTTTTAATAAAGCATCTCCTCCATCAATTAACCATAAATCAGGCGGAGGATTTTTATCAAATGACATAGCTCTTTTACTAAGAGTTTGAAGCATTTGATCATAATCATTTTTATAGGATAAATGGTAGTGTCTATAAGAACTTTTATCAAATTTTCCATCTTTATAGGCTACCAAAGCACCAACATTTGCTTCACCTTGCATATGGGAATTGTCAAAAATTTCTATACAATTAGGATAATTTTGTAGGTTAAAAAATTCTTTTAATTCTTTCAAAAATAAATAATCATCACTTTTTAAGTGTTTTTGTATGTTTATTTTTGCATTTTCTAATGCAAGTTCGCACAAAGCTTTTTTTTCACCAAGTTTTGGAGTCTTAAGGTGAAATTTTCTAGAAAATCTCTCACTAAGTAAATTTTGCAAAAGGTTCATATCTTCAAATTCTTCATGCATATAAATTCGGGTTGAATTTATTGGACTATCTTGGGTGTAATTTTCTAATATGTATTGCTTATATACTGCATTTAAGTCAAATTCTTCTTGATGATTTAGGGTTAGCACTTTATGGTTTGAGCTAATTATCCTACCATTATTTATAACAAAACGTACCATAGAGAGTATATTTGCTTCATGATATATGGCAAAAACATCAAAATCTTCTAATTTTGCAAGGTCTATTTGTATTTTTACGCTTAAATCTTCTATTGTTTTGATTTGATCCCTTATAATAGCTGCTTCTTCGTAGTTTTCATTTTTTGCATATTCAAGCATTTTATTTTCTAAATTTTTTGTTAAAGATAAGGGGTTTAAAAGGGCTTGAGTAGCCTTTTGGACAATTTTTTCATAATCTTGTTTGGAAATTTTTTGCTCACATGAACCTTTACAACGCTTGATTTGATAAAAAAGACAAAGTTCTTTACAAGATTTTTTTTGTCTTAGTTCAAACGATAAATACAAAGCATTTAAAAGCTCTTTTGCTCCTTTAAAAAATGGACCAAAATATTTTATTTTATTTTTTTTGATAATTTTTCTTGTAATTTCAAATCTAGGAAAATCTTCATTTAAATCTATATAAATATAAGGGTAGGTTTTATCATCTCTTAATAATATATTATACTTTGGATGAAGTTGCTTTATAAAAGAATTTTCTAGTATTAAAGCATCAGCCTCGCTTTTTGTGGTGATAAATTCTAAATGATGTGTTTGGCTAATCATTTTTTGAATTCTTAAGCTATTATTAGGATTAGGACTAAGTTTTGGAGTGAAGTTAAAATAACTTCTAACACGGTTTTTTAAATTCTTGGCCTTACCTACATATAAAAGTTTACCTTGAATATCAAAATACTGATATACACCTGGCAAATTTGGCAAGGTTTTGAGTTCATTTTCAAGCATTTTTTATAAGCTTTCGTAATTCTTCAAATTTATTATGTAAAATAGGATTTTCAAAATGATTTTTAAAATTTCCATTAGAAAGCTCTAGATGAATTTTTTTATGATCAGCAAAAATACTATTTTTAGATATAAAGTTTTTATCGCTAAGTATTTTTATATTTTCTACCTTTGCAAAATTACTCATTGGTTTAGCTAAAGTATAGTTTTTTATGAGACTTTTAATCATTTTTTTGGTATTATCGTGATTAAGCTCCATATACGCAATGTGGTGTTTAACTAAAATAATCAAAGTATTATTTTTTATAAAGAGTTTAGTAATCATTTGTTGGTGATTATGATTAAACAAATTTAAAAACTCTTTATATTGCAAAAGTGCTTTTAAAGGTCTATAATGTTTATATTTTTCAGAATTAACAAATATGTCAATAACATCACGACTTGTTTTAATATCATTTTTAACTTCCATTTAATTATTGTAACATTTTTTTTATTAATATTTTTAAGTGCATGTGGTTATAAAGCTGCTCCATTTTATGAAATAAAAGATAACAATGGCAGTGTAAAAGAGATTAAAAAATTCCAATCTTTGGAGAGTGAAATATGAGTAGAATACTTTTTTTACTTTGTTTTAATATTAGCTTTTTATTAGCAGGTCAAACTCATGAGTTAAATTTGGCTTTTAGTACTTTGGGTATAGGTATTTTAATAATTTTTATATTAGGTTATTATTTTATCGCAGCAGAGGAAAAATATCATATCAATAAAACTAAGCCTGCTTTGTTTATAGGTACTTTATCTTTTGTTATCATAGGTATATATATGGTAATGAATGATTTAGATACGCAAATACTTGAAGAAAGTGTTAATCATCTTATTTTAGAAATTGCACAAATTGTCTTTTTCTTAATAGCTGCTATGACTTTTATAGAAGCATTGATAGAAAGATCAGTTTTTGAAACTTTAAAATATAAACTTGTAAGCAAGGGTTATACTTATAGAAAGTTATTTTGGCTAACAGGTATTTTAGCTTTTTTTATTTCTCCAATTGCAGACAATCTTACAACCGCTTTGATTTTATCTACTGTGCTTTTAACCATAGATAAACATAATAAAGAATTTTTAATCCCAGGTGCTATAAATATTGTAGTAGCAGCTAATGCTGGCGGAGCTTGGTCGCCTTTTGGTGATATTACTACTTTGATGGTTTGGACAGCAAAAAAAGCCACGTTTTTTGAATTTTTTGCTCTTTTTCCTGCTTCTTTTATTGGTTGGTTGCTTACTGCTTATTTGTTATCGCGTTATGTGCCTGATATTAAGCCAAATTTCCACAAAGATAATTTAGAAAAAGTAGAAATTAAACCAGGCGGTAAAGTTTTTATTGTGCTTGGTTTTTTAACTATAGCTTTAGCAGTATTTATTCATAGTATTTGTGATTTACCTGCAATGTGGGGTATGATTTTTGGCCTTTCATTGCTTAGTTTGTATATGTATTTTTTCAATAGAAAACAAGGTAAAAAAGATTTAAATATTTTTCATTATATGACGCGTATTGAGATGGATACTTTATTATTTTTCTTTGGTATTTTATCTGCTGTGGGTGCCTTGCATTTTGTTGGTTGGCTTGCTTATGCTTCTGATCTTTATGCAAAATTTGGAGCTACTAGTATTAATATAGGAGTAGGATTTTTATCTGCTATTGTAGATAATGTTCCGGTTATGAGTGCGGTATTAAAAGCAAACCCAAGTATGGATGATACTCAATGGCTTTTGGTAACTCTTACAGCGGGAATAGGGGGATCTTTGATTAGTTTTGGTTCAGCTGCTGGAGTGGGAGTAATGGGTAAAATGAAAGGAATTTATACTTTTAACGCTCATTTAAAATATGCATGGACGATTTTGGTTGGTTATATAATATCTATTATAGTTTGGTATGTACAATTTCAATTGTTAAATTTATAAAGGAGTTAGATGAAAAAAGCAGATATTTTAGTTTTGGACTTTGGTTCACAATATACGCAACTCATTGCTAGAAGATTAAGAGAGCAAGGTGTGTATGCAGAAATTTTACCTTTTAATGTGAGCTTAGATGAGATTAAAGCTAAAGAGCCTAAAGGTATTATTTTAAGTGGTGGGCCAGCTAGTGTATATGCAAATGATGCTTATTTTTGTGATAAGGGTGTTTTTGATTTAAATATACCAGTTTTAGGAATATGCTATGGTATGCAACTTATGGCACATCATTTTGGAGCAAATGTTGCCCCAGCAGGTCATAAAGAATATGGCAAAGCAACTATAGATATTCAAAATGATAGCGACTTGTTTAAAAATTTACCTAAAAAGCAAACAGTATGGATGAGCCATTCTGATAAGGTTGAGAATTTACCACAAGGTTTTGAGGTTTTAGCAACTAGTGAAAATAGTCCTTTTTGTGTATTTGGAGATGAGAAGCGTAAATTTTTTGCTTTACAATTTCACCCTGAAGTGCAACATAGTGAATTTGGAAAAAGCATCTTGAAAAATTTCGCAAAATACGCATGTAATTGTGATAGTGTATGGAATATGGGATCTTTTGCAAAAACTCAAGCACAAAAAATTAAAGAAGAAGTAGGAAATGATAAAGTTCTTTGTGCAGTAAGTGGTGGGGTTGATAGCAGTGTAGTAGCTGCATTGCTAGCAAGTGCGATAAAAGATCAAGTAGTAGTTGTTTTTGTTGATAATGGTCTTTTAAGAAGTGGTGAAAAAGAACAAGTTGAGTATATGTTTAGACACACCTTGGGTATTGATCTAATTAGTATTGATGCTAGAGAGATTTTCTTAAGTCGCTTAGCAGGGGTAAGAGATCCTGAGCAAAAGAGAAAAATCATAGGAAATACTTTCATAGAAGTTTTTGAAGAAGAAGCTAAAAAACATAAAGATGTAAAATATCTAGCACAAGGGACTTTGTATACAGATATTATTGAAAGTTCGGTTGTAGGAGCTAGTAAGACTATAAAATCTCATCACAATGTGGGCGGTTTGCCTGAAAAGATGAATTTAAAACTCATCGAGCCTTTAAAGGAAATTTTTAAAGATGAGGTAAGAGCTTTAGGAATGGAGCTTGGTTTAAGTAAAGATGTAGTTTATCGTCATCCTTTTCCAGGACCAGGCCTTGCTATACGTATAATGGGTGAGGTAAATGAGCCTAGTTTGGAGCTTTTAAGAAAAGCAGATGTTATTTTGATTGAAGAATTAAAAAGCAGTGGCTGGTATGATAAGACATGGCAAGCTTTTTGTGTGCTTTTAAACGTGCAAAGTGTTGGTGTAATGGGAGATAATAGAACCTATGATAACGCAGTTTGCGTGCGTGTTGTTAATGCAAGCGATGGTATGACTGCAACTTTTTCTCATTTACCTTATGAATTATTAGAAAATATTTCACGCCGTATTATTAATGAAGTAGAAGGAATCAATCGTGTGGTGTATGATATTTCTAGTAAGCCACCAGCGACGATTGAATGGGAATGATTATTTAGTACAAAAATATACAAAAGCAGGGGGAAGATTTTGCCAAATGATAGGTGAAATTTCTACCTTGCTAAAAGTAGCAAAAAGTTTTTTCTTAAAAGCCCTTCCTTTTGGTGTTGGGAGTATATAAGCAAATGTTGCAAAACAACCGTTTTCCTCTAAAGCATCATGAATAGATTTTAATAATAAATCTTGCTCTTTGGAATTTAATAAAGCCCAAGGAATTCCTGAGATAATCAAATCAACACTATTGATTGCTCTTTTTTCTAGCATATTTGGTAAAAATTCTGCTGAATTAACTTCTATATCTATATTTTTTATATTTTGTTTTAATTTTTTTGCCATATGAGGATTGATTTCAACAGCAAAAAATCTTGCATTATGGCTTTTTTGTTTGAGAATATACTTTGTAAAACTCCCTGTACCAGGCCCTATTTCAACGATATTTTTTGCATGTTGGACATGAGAAGTTATAAGTTTGCTTAATTTTTTGGAGCTTGCGCAAAATGCTCCTGTTTGTTTTGGGTTTTTAAAATATTGATATAAAAACATAAATAAAATACCTAAAGATGTTTATTTTGTGAAATTTTAAAATATAATTGTAAATTTATGAAAACAAAGTTAAAATAAGAATTGAATTTTTCTTTAGATCAAGGATTTGGATATGCACGGAAAAATAATGGTTTATGTGGATGCTACTGGAAGAGGAACGGTAATCAATCTAGCAAAAACATTTTTTGAATTTAATAAACATGCATGGCATGATAAAAGAAGTATGCCAACAGTTGGTATGTTTGTTGAATTTAGATCCGATGGAAAGCATATTACCGATTTAAGACCTTCCAAATTTCAAGAATTTACAGATAATGATTTTATTAAAGAAAGAGATTTTTGGAAAACAGATAGTGATGATGAGTTAGAAGATTTAAGACTAACAAGACGTGATGCCTATGTTCAAGAACTTTATAGGGAAACTGATTATGATAATCTTGATAAAATCACATTAAATTTAACTATCCCACAAGCCATTCAAAGATATTTTTATAATGAAACCTTGTCAATTAATGCAGTAAAAGACATTAACACAGATGAGGTGCCATATATTATTGATTTTTTTGCTATGAAGCGTTTTTTGTATAAGGCTTTAGATACTTTATTATTTTCGGATAATACTATCAATCAAGCTGATTTTTCTGCAATGAAAAATATCATAGTACACCTTGAAATGGCGTATAAAGATATGAAAGATAAACAAAAACATATCAATATGGAGCGTTTATATGATGAGGTGTTTTTATCTCATCAATGTCATTATCAAGCACTTTTAGCTTCGATTGATAATAGGAAAAATAGGAAATTAGCACTAGATCGCCAGATGAGTACTTTAATTACGGATATAAAATCAAAACAAGCAAGATTAGAATCTGAAAATGGCAAAAAACGACAAGAATTTGAAGAAATGATACAAAGCAAAAAACAAAAGCTTGTTGAAATAAAAAATGAAGTAGATTATTTTACAAAAAGCATAGAAAAACTAGAAGCAATGAAAAAGTCTTTTTATGAAAAAAATCTTACTATTTTTAGTAATAGTTTTAATATGGCAAGAGAAAAACTTTTTGAAAAAATTAAGCAAGGCTTGAATATTTGTGCCACAAAACTAGATATAGAAATTTGGAAAAAATCTTTAAAATCGACAAGTATAAAAAATTCTTATTTTAAAACAGCAAGTGAAATTTCTTTTTGTACGCTTTCTTTTGCTGAGCTTTATTTAAATAGACTAAATAAACATGCATTAAACCCAAATGATCAATTGTTACTTTCTTATGTTAAGAAGGTTCGAAAAGAATGTGAAAAGAGTTTTTTAGTAATCACTTCTAATCCTGATTTGTATGTTAGTATGAAGATTCAAATTTTTGCAATGAATCCTTATTATATAGTTAAACATGCACCTAAAAAAGTAAATTATCAAGGATTAATGAAAAATACTGAATTTGATATAGTTTATGTCGATGAAAAGACTATATGGGCACCTGTTGCTGATGTTATTTTAGAGGGGAAATATTTCTTAAAAAAAGATTCTAAAACTAAATTTAAAATTTTATAAAAATCCTTTTTAAACCCTATTTTTAAGTTTTCTTGGTTATAATTATATTGCCTAAATGGTTCGATATGGTATTAAAGAGGATCCAACACATTAATTATAAGCTGTGATGTGTGATTTACCGTGTTCTGTGACTTCGTTTGAGTTTTGAAAAAAGCGAGAAGCTGCAGCCTTTAAAAATCACCTAATGGCATACTTTGACTTTTTGAGGGTCAGACACTTATACTCCGGCCATTTGGGTTTTTGCAACACTTTTAAGGAAAATAATGAAAATTTTAATATTAGGAAGCGGTGCAAGAGAGTATTCTATCGCTTTGGCTCTTCAAAAAACAAATGATAATTTAGAATTTTATTTTGCTCCAGGAAATGGTGCTACTGCTAAAATAGGAACTAATCTTAATATGAAAGATCCTAAGGTGATTACAGCTTATGCAAAGGCATCTGAAATTGATCTTTGTATAGTTGGAAGTGAAAATTTTTTAGCAGAGGGTATAGTAGATCTTTTTAAAGAAAATAATATTGCTATTTTTGGGCCTACTAAAGCTGCTGCTATGCTAGAGGCTTCAAAATCTTATATGAAGAGTTTTTTAAAAAAATATAAAATTAAAACAGCTAAATTTTTAAATACAACAGATTATGAAAAAGCTAAGAAATTTATAACATCCTTAACACCTCCTATAGTGGTAAAAGCAGATGGTTTATGTGCAGGTAAAGGGGTGATTATCGCACAAAGTCACGAAGAAGCTTTAGAAGCTACTAAAAATATGCTAAGTGGAGAAAGTTTTGGTGAGGCTGGAAAAATTGTTGTGATTGAAGAATATCTTAATGGTTTTGAATTGAGTGTATTTGCAGTTTGTGATGGAAATGATTTTATATTATTGCCTGCTGCGCAAGATCATAAAAGATTATTAGATAATGATAAAGGACCTAATACAGGTGGCATGGGAGCTTATGCCCCAAGTGCTTTAGCAAGTGAGAATTTGTTAGAGCAGGTGAAAAAAGATATAGTGGCGCCAACCCTTAAAGGTATGAAAGAAGAAGGTGCTGAATTTGTTGGAGTGTTGTTTATAGGTTTAATGGTTGTAAATAATAAACCCTATGTTTTAGAGTATAATGTACGTTTTGGCGATCCTGAATGTGAGGTTTTGATGCCTTTGATAGAAAATCCTTTGGATTTATTTTTAGCATGTGTGAATAAAAATCTTGCTAATACTCATATAAAAATTAAAAATGAATTTGCTGTGGGTGTGGTTTGCGCAAGTAAAAATTATCCTTACAAGGACTCACCAAAAGCCTTGATTGAGATAGATAATGTCCCGCAAAATTCTCATATTTCTTATGCTGGTGTAAGTTTGGAAGATGATAAATTGTATGCTAGTGGTGGTCGTGTATTGGTTTGTGTAGGAACTGGAAAAAGCATTGAGGAAGCTCAAAAAAACGCTTATATGCTTTGTGAAAATGTTCATTTTAAAGGAAAACAATATAGAAAAGATATTGCTTTTCAGGTTCTTAAATGAGTGCAAATCAAGAATTATTTGATAAACTAGAAAAAGAAGAGCTAAAAATAGCAAGTTTTAAAAAAAGATTTTTAGCTTATATTATTGATAGTTTTGTAATTTTAGCTATTGTAAGTATTATTTTGCTTGATAAAATTAATTCTATGCAAACTTATGATGAAATTCATAATCTTTTAATGCGCTTTGCTGGCGGAATTTTGATTTTACAGTTTGCGTATCATAGTTTATTTACTTATTTGTATGGTGCAACTTTAGGAAAAATGCTTTTGAAAATTATGGTGATTGATCAAGAATTGCTAGATAAGCCAAATTTTACCCAAAGTGCTTTAAGGGCAGGTGTAAGACAAATTAGCGATATGTTATATGGTTTAGGTTTTGCTTGGGCCTTGAGTAATATTGTTTTAAAAACTTGGCATGATTATGCAGCAAAAACAGTGGTGATAGATCTTGCGTAAAATATTACTTTCTTTAGCTTGTATAGGAAGTTTATATGCTTCTAAGGTAGATATTTATGCTTTAGATGTTGTAAAAAAAAATGATATTATAGAAGCAAAAAATAATGTAGTTGTAGTTTCTGATTTGTATTTAATCACCGCAAGTGAGGCTAAATTTAATGAAACAACTAAAGATTTAGAATTATTTGGTGATGTAAATATCTTACGAGGGCAAAAAGAAAGAACCAATTCTACTTATACTAAAATTAATCTTAAAGATAACACAACAGCTTTTAAAAATTTATTTTTTTCAAATAACGATTTAGAGGTTTGGTTGCAATGTCATCAAGCTGATTTAAATGATAAATTTGTTGTAACTAAAAAGTCGGTTGTTTCTAGTTGTAATGTAGAAAATCCTGATTGGGAAATTCGTTTTGATGAAGGAAAATTAAATAAAGAAAGTAATTTTTTACATCTTTATAATGCAAGATTGTATGTTAAAAATACTCCCGTGATGTATTTGCCTTATTTTGGTTTTAGTGTAGATACTAAAAGAAAAAGTGGTTTGTTAATCCCTCAAGTAGTTTTAAAGCAAAGTGAAGGGCTGTATTACAACCAACCAATTTATTATGTTATTGATGATAATGCAGATATTCAATTTGAGCCTCAAATTAGAACAAAAAGAGGTTATGGATTATACTCAACCTTAAGATTTATTGATGGTCCTTATTCTCAAGGTGAAATTAGCGGTGGTATTTTTGGAGAAAAATCAAGCTACAAAAGAGAGGAAAATTTAAAAAACAAAGAACATTATGGTTTAGAGATTAAATATTCAAGTGAAGCTTTGTTTAAAAGTCTTTTGAGTGATGAGTTTCAAGAAGGTTTATGGGTTGATGCTATTTATTTAAATGATGTGGATTATATGAATTTAAGTTCTAGTGCAAAAACCGAAGCTTCTTTAGTTACCTCAAAAATAAATTATTTTTTATCTGATGATGATAATTATTATGGTGCTTATGCAAAGTATTATATAGACACTTCTAAAATTAGCAATAAAGATACCATGCAAGAATATCCATCTTTTCAATATCATAGATATTTAAATGGTTTTTTTGATAATTATATACAATATAGTTTAGACGCTTCTTTTCATAGGTATTATAGACATACGGGTATTTATGCTAAAACATTAGATTTTGATCTGCCTTTAATCTATCATACGAGTTTTATGGATGATTTTTTAAATTTTACTTTTACTGAAAGAATATATGCAAATTTTGTTAATTATTCTAATACAGATGTTAAAAATCAAGAGCATTTGTTTCAAAATTCACATAATTTTTCTTTATATACAGATCTTTCCAAACCATATGAAAATTTTTATCACACTTTATATTTAGGTGCTAATTATTTTATACCTGGAGCCAAATCGGGTAAAATTACTGAAGATTTTATAGAATTAAAAAATGATCCTGAGCAGTTTAATTTTTCAATGTATCAGTATTTTTACAATACTTTAGGCAAAAAAAAGTTATATCATAGTTTAAAGGCTAAATATTTCACCAAGGAAGGTAGTTTTGGCGGTTTTGATAATGCTGTAGAATATTTTTATAATGATTATATAAGCTTGAGAAATGAAGCAGAATATTCAGGGGTAGATAATAGGTTTGATAAAGTATTTAATGAGGCTTTGTTTGATTATGGTGAGTGGAAAGTTAGTTTAAATCATGCTTATAGAATTTATGAAAATGAAAAATATAATTTTCTAGGAGCTAAAGCCCAGTATGATATAAACACTAATTATCAAATATTTGGTGGGTTGTGGTTTGATTTAAACAAAGATCCTGAAAAATGGGAGGTAGGTTATACTTACCAAAGAAAATGTTGGAATTATTCTTTGATGTATCGTAAGGATATTTCGCCTAAGCTTACTAGTGGAGGGATTAGCGCTAAAGATCAAAGCGGTGTATATTTTATGTTTAATTTTTATCCATTGGGTGGAGTTTCTTATGATTTTTCTTTGGAAGAGAATGAAAGGTCTATATGATGCTTTTTGAAGATGAAAAAGATGCACTTGATAGATTGTATGATATATTGCCACTAAATAAACTAAAAGATTATATTATTATTACACCTTCTTTAAAATCTATAGTTTTTGTTGATGCATTAGCACAAAAATTAGAAATTCCGTATAATTTTTTATTTACAGAGCAAATCAAAGCTCCTAATAATGATGAGTGTCAAATAGCTATGATTAGTGAGACAAAAGAGCTTGTTTACAATGAGGCTTTAGTTAAAGCTTTTGATATAAGCTTAGATTATATTTATGGTGAGGCAAATAGGACTTATGAAGAAAAAATTTTAAAAAATGTATATCGTTACAGAAAAGGAAATCTTTTAAAAGACTTAAAAGGAAAAAATATTTTAATGTTACATGAGGGCTGTGAAAGTGGAATTACTGCTTCTTCATGTATTAAAAGTTTGCTAAAGGAAGAAGTAAATAGCATTATTTATGCCACTGCCTTAATGTCAAGTGATGTGTATGATTATATTAGTGTTTTTGTAGATGAGGTTTATTGTGTGCAAAAGATTGATCATTTTGTGAATATTGAGTTCTATTTTAAAAATAAAACGATTTTGCAAGCCCATGAAATTTTAGATATTTTAGAAGAAAGTAAATATTATTTACCTTTAAAAAAGTAAATTTATATCTAAACAATTTGTTGTTTAGATATAAATTTATAGGCAAAATAAAAACAGGCTTTTTAAGTTTTAGTTTTTAAAATTTAAAAAGCTTATTTGGTTTTGCCTATGATAAAAATTTAAAGGAAAATCATGCGACATGAAATAAATATCAATAATCACCTTGAAATATTTGATACCGATAAAGTAGCAAAACAAGCTGCTGGTGCAATTTTAATGCAAGAAAAAAATGCAGTAGTTTTAGCAACTGTAGCAAGAGAAGAAAAAATGGTAGAAGAGGATTTTTTACCTCTTACGGTGCAATACATAGAAAAAGCTTATGCAGCAGGTAAAATTCCAGGTGGCTATGTAAAAAGAGAAACCAAACCAGGTGACAATGAAACACTAAGCGCAAGGATTATAGATAGAAGCCTAAGACCTCTTTTTCCAAAAGGCTATGCTTATCCAACCCAAATTGTAGTTATGGTTCTTTCTGCTGATCCTGAAGTAGATTTACAAGTAATGAGCCTAAATGCTGCAAGTGTTGCTTTATATTTAAGTGATATTCCTATTAAAGCGCCAGTTTGCGGTGTGAGAATAGGCCGTATAAATAATGAATTTGTTTTAAATCCAAGCAACAGTGAGCTAAAAAATAGTACCCTAGATCTTTATGTAGCAGGTGTTAAAGATGAGCTTTTAATGATAGAAATGAGAGCTTTGGCAAATAAGCAAAACAATAAACATTGTATGAATGAGTTAAGTGAAGATGAGACTTTAAAAGCTTTAGACTTTGCAAGTAATGCAATTTTGCGTGGCTCCAATGAATATGAAAAAACATTTGCTGCTTATAGAAAAAATTCCAAACTTGAGTTTAAAATAGAGCTAGATAATGCTCAAATTATTGACTATATAAAAAATACTTATATGACAAAACTTAAAATTGCTATTAATCAAATGGCAAAAAGTGAAAGGGCAAGTGAAATTTTACAAATTGCAAAAGAAATTGAAAGCGAAGCGATAGCTGTCGAAAATGAATGGAATTTTGAAGATATTGAAAAAGCTTTGCATGTATGTAAAAGAGAACTTATTAGAAGTCAAATTATTAATGAAAATAAACGAGCAGATGGTAGAGGTTTGAAAGATGTTAGGAAAATAGACATAGAAACAAATATTTTACCAAGCGCTCATGGATCTTGTCTTTTTACTAGAGGACAAACCCAAGCTTTAGTTGTTGCAACTTTAGGAAATGATAATGATGCGCAAATGTCAGATTTGCTAACAGAAAAAAATCCAATTTGTGAAAAATTTATGGTTAATTATAATTTTCCAGGTTTTTCTGTAGGTGAAGCTAGCCCTATAAAAGCTCCTGGTAGAAGAGAACTAGGGCATGGAAATTTAGCAAAACGAGCTTTGCATCCTAGCGTGGACGTAGATTATACTCATACTATTCGTTTGGTGTCTGAAATTTTAGAAAGTAATGGTTCTAGTTCTATGGCTACTGTTTGTGGTGGTGCTTTAGCTTTAAGAGCTGCAGGAGTAAAAAGTGAAAAACTAGTAGCAGGTGTGGCAATGGGGCTTGTTTTTGAAGATGAAAAATATGCTATTTTAACCGATATTATGGGGCTTGAAGATCACGATGGAGATATGGATTTTAAAGTGGCAGGAAGTTATGAAGGGATCACTGCTTTGCAGATGGATATAAAACTTGGTGGTATAGAGCAACAGGTTTTAAAAGAAGCTTTGTATCAAGCAAAAGAAGCTAGAGAACATATTTTAAAACTAATGGAAGAAGCTGATAGAAACATCATTGTTAATGAAGCTATTTTGCCAAAGATCGAAATCTTTAATGTAGATCCAAGCAAAATTCCTGATATCATAGGTCAAGGCGGTAAAACTATAAAAGAAATCATTGAAAAATTTGAAGTTAATATCGACTTAGATAGAGATAAAGGCGAAGTTAAGATAGCAGGAATTAATCATGATTTAATTTCTCAAAGTAAAGAATATATATTAAATTTACTCCATTCTAAAGGTTCTAATAAAAAACGCGATAGAAAAGAAATGCCTAAATTTGATATCGGAGAAGAATTTATAGGAAAAGTTCAAAAAGTTGTAGAATTTGGAGTTTTTGTAGAACTTAAAGAAGGCGTGGATGGTTTATTGCATAATTCTAAGATTAAAGAAAAGTTAGAAGTAGGCGGTGAAATTAAAGTTAAAGTTGCAGAAATTAAAAATGGAAAAGTTTCTTTAGATTTAGCCTAAATTTTGAGCATATTAAAAAATATGCTCAAAATTTTATATTATATCTTGACAAAAGAATATTCTTTTGGCATAATTTCATTTTTTGATTGTCTCGTTAGCTCAG
>NZ_JAKMRZ010000025.1:0-14066 GCF_025772385.1 Campylobacter sp. FU_520
GGAGTTAGCATTTTAATTTTTTGATAATACTATCTAGCTTTTTACTATCTCCATCTTTTAGATCTTCTAAAGCTTCTATAGCTGGAGCAAAATCTTCCATCTCATCAAGATAATTTTCTAAAGCGTTGCGTAAAATTTCAGCTTTTTTCTTTTTAGAAAATTTCGCAGTTTGATTTAAGCGTTCGTAAAGTTCTTCTGAAAGAGTTAGAGTATATCTTTTATTCATTGTATAGCCTTTATTTTGGTCTTATTGCTTCTTGGCAAGTTTTACATTTATAATTTGTGTTAGTTGTTTGTATTTTTTGGTGAATTTCATAAGGAACTTTGTGAATTTTATCTGCACAAGAACAAATGTATTCATAAAATTCTTGCAATTCACCTAAGTTTGTATTTTTGTCTTTTTTGCTAAGTTGCGCTTGATGCCATTTTTCTATTTTCATATCTTCTCTTAAAATATGCTCTAAAAGCCATTTAGACGCAATAATATTGAGTTTTTCTTTTAAATCATTAGTACTTTTTAAATTTTGAATCAAATCTATCATGGATTGAATAATGCTTTTGTGAATTTTTTGATGATTAGCAAGTTCAGGATAGCCTATTTTCGCCATATATTTTTCTTCTTCGGCAAAATGTTCTTTCATATAATTGAAAAAATCCGCAAGTAAAAATTTAATCTGTCCTTTATGAATAGGTTTATCCGAAATCATCTCAACATTGGCAGCAAGTTCAAAAAGTTTTTGGTGCTGCTTGTCGATTTCTTCATTGTGAATACTATATTTGTCGCACCATTTTGGTAACATACTAAAACCCCTTGTTTGGTTTGTGGGAGAGTTCTTGATGTATTATAATTTACAATATTTTAAATTATGATTAATTTTTATTAAATTTCAGTTTTTTTCTTTACATAAAATTAAATTAGTAGAGCATTTTTTACATTTAAATTGTGCTTTAGAATATTGTATTTTTAAATGAATATCATAAGGGACTTTGTGGGTTTTTCCTTCACATTGACATTGATATAAAAATTTTTTTGGTTTTGGTTTTTCTTTTTCGAAGGTATCTGAAGAATTCTTTGCTTGTGTGCTTTGTCTCCAATGTTCTATCATCATATCATGCTGAATGATGTGTTCTATAAGCCATGAATTAACCACTATGTATAATTTTTCTTTTAGGTCATTGGTGCTTTTTATGCTTTGTATGAGTTTTACCATAGATTGTGTGATTTGTTTATGCATAAGTTTGTGTTGGTTTAAATAAGGATAATTAATCTCAGCCATATAGTTTTCCTCATCTTGAAAATGAATTTTAATATAGTGAAAAAAATCAGCAACTATCTTTTTAAGTTCTACTTGATAAATCGATCTATCTGAAATTTCTTCAACTCTAGTAGCAAGCTCGAAGAGTTTTTGGTGCTGGGCATCAATTTTTGCATTATTAATACTGTATTTTTGATCCCATTCAGGTAGCATAACAAATCCTAAGTACAAAATATAAAACGGTTAATATTTTATAAATATTTGGCTTTAACTCCGCTAAATTCACATTTAATTTACACAAAAAAAATATAATGTTTTAAGTAAAATATAATAAAAAGGTTAAAAATGGCCACACAAATTCTTTTGTTAGAAGATGATATTAATTTAGGGGAAATTGTTAGTGAATTTTTAGAAGAAGAAGGTTTTGTAGTTACTTTAGTAGATAATGCTCAAGATGCACAAGATAAAGCTTATGAGAAAAATTTTGATTTATGGATTTTAGATGTAAAAGTTCCACAAGGTGATGGTTTTAGTGTGCTTAAAAATTTAAGAGAGGCAGGTAAATACACACCGGCTATTTTTATGACTTCATTAAATACTACTATGGATTTGCAAAAGGGATTTGAAAGCGGTTGTGATGATTATATTAAAAAGCCTTTTGAATTGCAGGAGTTAAAAATAAGAATTAATGCTATTTTAAAGCGTTCTTTTGCTCATAAAAATGAAGATTATGAAGACTTAGGAAATGGTTTTAAATTTGCTTTTGTTTCGCAAACTTTATACCAAGATGACAAGCCTTTAACCCTGCCTTTAAAAGAATTAAAGCTTTTATCTTTACTTTTAAAAAACAAAGGTAAATTTATAGATACTGCTTGTATTTTTGAAGAAATTTGGGAGTATGATCAAGAGCCAAGCGAACTTAGTTTAAGGGCTTATGTAAAAAATTTACGAAAAATTTTAGGTAAAGATAGCATTGTCAACCAAAGAGGAAGAGGGTATTGTTATGTATGAAGCCAAGCGCGTTGCATGGCAAATTCTTTCTTTGTATTTAGTAAGTATAGGAAGTGTTCTTATAGTGCTTTTTGGTGTATGGTATGCAAAGTTAATAGAAGAATTAGTAACTGAGCATAGCATAAAATTAAGACAAGAACACCGTTTTGTAATTTTACAAATGGAAAAATTACGTTTTGAGCCTATAGAAAAAGGTGCTAGAAAAATTGCTCAAATTTCTAATATAAAATTTGCAATATTCGATAGAACAAAAGTTTATTTTTCTAACCTAGATTTGCCCGCTCAAACAACTTTTTTTAAACTTAATAATGCAAATATTTATAATAATAACACTCTAATTTATGTAGCTGATGTGAATTTAAATAATTTATTGCTTGCAAACGCGCAAAGTCAAAATGCTTTAGAAATTTTAGGTGATGTTAATCGTTTGAGGGTTTTAGTACAAGGTGATGATATTTCTAAAGAGCTTGGATTTATAAGGTTTAAAGTAGCTTTGGCTATGGTTTTTTCTTTGATTTTTGTAAGTATAATGGGGTATTTAATCCTTAAATTTGCGCTCAAGCCTTTAGAAATGAGGATAAGATTTTTAAATAATTTTATAAAAGATACTACTCATGAGATTAATACGCCAATTAGTGCGATATTAATGAGTGTAGAGAGTTTGGAAAGAAAAAAGAATTTTGAAGAAATTAAGGCTTTAAAGCGTGTAAAAATAGCGGCTTTGACTTTGAGTCATTTGTATTCAGATTTAACTTTTTTAAATTTTTCTCAAGCTTATGAAGCTAAAAAAGATTGGATATTTTTAAAAGATTTGATTAAAGAAAGAATGGAGTATTTCAAGATATTTTTGGAGCAAAAAAATATCGACTTAGAGCTTAGCTTGGAAAATGATGGAAAAATTTATGCTAACAAAGAGCAGTTTTTTAAAATGTTTGATAATCTTGTTAATAACGCTATAAAATATAATATAAAAAATGGTTATATTAAAATAACACTTTTAGAGCAAAAACTTATAATAACAGATAGTGGTTGTGGTATAGCAAAAGAAAATTTGGCTAATATTTTTGAACGTTATTCAAGATTTAATGAAAATCAAGGTGGTTTTGGTATAGGGCTTTCTTTGGTAGATAAAATTTGTAAAGAGCATAATATAAAAATAAAAGTAGAAAGTGAACTAAATAAAGGAACAAAATTCATTTTAACTTGGAAAAATTAAAATTATTTATTGCTCATTTTAGCCTTTTCTTTAGCATTTATAAGCGTTGTGATAAATTCATTTAAATTTTTTGTATCGTTTTGATTTAGAGTTTGTGGGGTGTGGTTTAGCATTTGAGTGATTAAAACTTCGTTGCTTAGGTCGTTATCGCCAAATTCTCTAGCCTTTTGTAAAAGTTTCAAAGCAAGTAAATTTTTTACTTCATACATTTTAATCCTTTAAATAAATCACGCTAGCAATGCGCTTTGGAGTTTGGTTTTTTCTATAAGAAAAAAATCTCTCATCATCAAATGTGCAAAGATTGATATCAAAAATATCATTAATACCTAATTCTTTTGCTTGAAATTTAACTAATGCTTTTAAATCAAGCTTATTTTCATGTAAAAAAGGTGCAAAATTTTCTTTGCTATAATTTAAAATCTCGCCATTAATTTCATAATTTTTAGCACAAATTCCTGCTGAAATGATGAGTTTTAAATTCTTTGTTTGAGTGTTAAAGCTTTTTTGCATTTTTAAAACAGCTTCTTTTAAGATATTTTCAAAACAACCTTTTCTACCTGAATGCAAAGCTGCTACGGCTTTATTTTCATTATCATATAAAAGCAAAGGCAAGCAATCAGCACTTAAAATACACAAAGCTATATTTTTTTCATTGCTAATTATCCCATCAGCGTTAAAATGAAAATCTTTATTATAATGAGTGATGATATTAGAATGAATTTGATTTAAAAATATACACTTTTTTATTGAATTTTCCCAAGGAAAAATATTATCATGAAATTTTGCTCTAAAAATATTATAATCTTGATCAAAAGCTACAAAAGCTTTTGCAAAATCATTTTCTAATAAAGTGATGTAATTTTGTCTATTTGTTGCCATGAGATTTCTTTTTTATAATTTAATTGTCTGTGTATATATCTTGCCAAAAGATCGCTTTCTATATTCACGCGTCTTCCTATGGTGTAATTTTTAAACAAGGTTTCATTAAAGGTTACGGGAATGATAGTTAAACGAATATCATCTTTTAAAACTTCATTGATAGTTAAGCTCACCCCATCTATGGCTACACTTGCTTTATTTGCCATATAAATTTGTATATCATCAGGACATTTAATATAAAAATCAACCCCATTTTCCTTTTTAGAAATATTAGTAATTTCACCTATACCATCAATATGTCCTTGCATTAAATGTCCATCTATTCTATCGCCATAAGCTAGTGCAGGTTCAATATGTACATAATCTTTTAAATTTTCAATAGCTATGTGAGTTCTTGTTTCATAAGAAAGTTCAAGGTTAAAACCATCATCAAAAAGTTTTGTTACGCTCAAACACGCACCATTAACTGCTATGCTATCACCTAGTTTTGGTTTGTAGTTTGCTTTTAATCTTAAAGTGTTGTTTTGATATGATTTGACAAAGGCTAATTCGCGGATTAATCCATTAAACATTCAATACCTTTAATTTTTATGAGATTTTATCTAAAACTTTTAAATTTCAAAAAGTATTTTTAGTATTTTATTTTAAAAAATATTATATAATTTTTGCCTTTTTATAAAAATGAGGTCAAAATATGTATGATATAATCGTAATAGGTGGCGGGCATGCTGGAGTTGAGGCTAGTGCTGCTGCCGCTAGAATGGGTAAAAAAACTTTACTTTTAACTACTTTAATCGAGCAAATTGGTGCTGCAAGTTGTAATCCCGCTATAGGCGGTTTAGCAAAAGGACATTTGGTAAAAGAGCTTGATGCTATGGGTGGACTTATGGGACAAATTACTGATGAGGCTGGAATTCAATTTAGAATTTTAAATGAAAGCAAAGGTGTTGCAGTGCGCGGAAGTAGAGCGCAAATTGATATGGACGCTTATAGAATTTGTGCTAGAAATAAGCTTTTAAAACTTGAAAATTTAGAAATTTCTCAAGAGCAAGCTTTGTCTTTACTTATAGAAAATGATGAAGTTAAGGGTGTTAAAACTAATTTAGAAAATACATATTTTGCCAAAAAAATCATACTTACAACAGGAACTTTTTTAAACGGACTTATCCATATAGGTGAAACCAAGCTTCAAGCAGGTAGGGTAGGTGAGCTTGCGTCTGTAAATTTGGGAGATTACTTAAAACAAAGTGGTTTAAAAGTAGGAAGATTAAAAACAGGAACTTGTCCAAGGGTTGACGCTAAAAGTATTGATTTTAGTGTTTTAGAAATTCAACCCGGAGATGAAAACCCTAAAGCTTTTAGTTTTAAAACGAAAAATTTCAAGCCTAATCAACTTCCATGTTATATAGCAAGAACAAATTTAAAAACACATGAGATTATAAAAAGTAATTTTTATCGTGCTCCGCTTTTTACAGGGCAAATTGAAGGTATAGGACCAAGATATTGTCCTTCTATAGAAGATAAAATTAATCGTTTTGGTGATAAAGAAAGTCATCATTTATTTATAGAGCCACAAACTAAAGATGCGACAGAGTATTATATTAACGGTTTTTCTACTTCTTTACCTTATGAAGTGCAAATTGCGATGTTAAGAAGTATAAAAGGTTTTGAAAATGCTAAAATCACGCGTTTTGGTTATGCTATAGAGTATGATTACATTGATCCAACAGAGCTAAAGCATACTTTAGAAACTAAAAAGATTAAAAATTTATATTGTGCTGGACAAATTAATGGAACTACTGGTTATGAGGAAGCTGCTGCGCAAGGTTTTATGGCAGGAGTAAATGCGGTTTTAGCAATTGATGAAAAAGAACCTTTTGTGCTAAGGCGTGATGAAGCTTATATAGGGGTGTTGATTGATGATTTAGTGATGAAAGGCACCAAAGAGCCTTATAGAATGTTTACTTCAAGAGCTGAGTATAGACTGCTCTTAAGAGAAGAAAATGCTATTTTAAGACTTGGAGAATATGGATATAATTTTAAACTTTTAAGTCAAGAAGATTATGCATATATTGATAATATAAAACAAAATGTTGACAAAGGACTTGAGTTTTTACTTCAAACTACATGGACACCAAGTAAGCAAAATAATGAATTTTTACAAAGTATTGAAGAAGAAAAGATCACTTCAATAGTGAGCTTGCAAAAAATTGTTGCAAGAGCTAGTTTTAATATAGAAAAATTAAAAGCTTTAGATGAAATGTTTAAAAATATGGATGAGTATTCTTTAAATGAAATTTTAAATGAAGCAAAGTATTATCATTATATAGCAATGCAAAAAGCACAAATTGAAAAAATGAAAAATTTAAATGATTTGAAAATTCCTGAAAAATTTGACTTTAAAAGTGTGAGTGGATTGAGTAATGAAGTGGTGGAAAAACTGCAAAAATTTAATCCACCAACTATTTTTGCTGCTTCGCAAATTAGCGGTATTACTCCTGCTGCTTTGGATATTTTACATATTTATATCAAAATGAAAAAATAAACTAATTTATATAGTATCTATTGCCTTAAATAAAATAGATACTATCTTTTTTAAACAAATACTTTTATATCTTAAACAAGGCTTTTTGTATCAAAGAAAAAATTTATCATTTTTTAGATAAACTGCTATGCTTTACATACAAATCAAAACAAAGGAAGTAAAATGGCTACATCTGAAAGTAGACGAAGCTTTATGGGCTTTGCCTTTGGAACAGTAGCTGCTGTGGGTGGTGCTTTTTCATTAGTTGCAATGAAAAAAACATGGGATCCGCTCCCAAGTGTAAAAGCAGCAGGTATTACTACTGTAGATCTTTCTGGTATGAAAGAGGGCGAGCTAAGAACAATTGAATGGCGTAAAAAGCCTATATTTATCTTAAAAAAAGATGCAGATATGGCAAAAGATAGCAATAGAGATGTTGTTGTAGGTGATGTTGCTTATACTGTAGTTATTGGTCTTTGTACGCATTTAGGCTGTATTCCAGCTTATGCTCCAAGTGAAAAATTATTTAAGTGTGCATGCCATGGTGGCGAATTTGACACCAGTGGTAAAAATGTATTTGGTCCTCCTCCAAGACCTTTGGACATTCCTCCTTTTAGAATTGATGGAACAAAATTAGTATTAGGCGAAGAAGGTCCAGAATATAAAAAAATGATCGCGGAGGCTTAATATGGCACAGATAAAAAAAGCAAACGGTATTGTAGATTGGCTTGATCAAAGACTAGCTGTAAATAAGCTTTTTAATGTTTTAATGGCTCAATATTGGATACCAAAACAAATTAACTTCTTATGGGCAATGGGTGTTATTTTAACCACTCTTTTTGCTATTTTATTTATTTCAGGTTTATTTTTGGTAATGTATTATAAGCCAGATGTGGCTTTGGCTTTTGATAGCGTAAATAAAACTATCATGCAAGAAGTAGAGTATGGTTGGCTTTGGCGTCATATGCACGGTGTGGCTGCTTCGGTTGTATTTTTAATCATATATATTCACATGCTAACAGGAATTTATTATGGCTCTTATAAAAAGGGTCGCGAGATGATTTGGATTAGTGGTATGCTTTTATTTGTTGTATTTTCAGCAGAAGCATTTAGTGGGTATATGCTACCTTGGGGACAAATGAGCTTTTGGGCTGCTCAAGTTATTACTCAGCTTTTTGGTGGAATTCCTTTTATAGGTGATGCATTGGTTATTTGGATAAGAGGAGATTTTGCAGTTTCAGATCCAACTTTAACTAGATTTTTTATGCTACATGTATGTTTATTGCCTATTGTAATTTTGGCAATTATTGCATTCCACTTTTATTCTTTAAGAATTCCTCATGTAAATAATGAAATCTCAGAAGAAATTGATTTTGATTTAGAAGCTGAAAAATATTTAGCAGGTGATACAAAAGGTTCTAAAGTTATTCCTTTTTGGCCAGGATTTTTAGCTAAAGATTTTATGTATATTGCACTATTTATGATTTTCTTCTTTTACTTGGTATGTTTTAAATTTAATTTTGCAATGGATCCAATCAATTTTGACCCAGCAAATTCTTTAAAAACACCTCCTCATATTTATCCTGAGTGGTATTTCTTGTGGAGTTATGAAGTTTTAAGAGGATTTTTCTTTGATGTTGGAAGCATTAAGGCTTTTGATATAGGACTTGCAGCATTTGGTATAGCACAAATTATTTTCTTCTTGTTACCTTGGCTTGATAGAAGTGATGTTGTAAAACCAGCACACGAAAGACCAATGTTTTTTGTATGGTTTTGGGTATTATTGATAGATTTAATTGTACTAACAGTTTATGGAAAGCTTCCTCCAACAGGAATTAACGCTTGGATAGGATTTTATGCTTCTATGGTATTTTTACTATTATTGTTAGTGGTCTTACCAATTATTACTATCATGGAAAGAAAAAGGGGCTAATAATGAGAGAATTAAAAATATTTTTTGTAGTTGTCTTTTTCACAGGTTTAGTTTATTGGGGGGTTGAGCCTTATGCACATTCAGTGATGAATCCTCCTTCAACTCCGGTTAATTTTGACTTTGCAAAAGCTGATGCAGAATTTACCAAAGGTGAAGTTGCTTTAAAAGAAAAAGCAGCAACGGATGCTAACGCTTCAGGAAGTGAAAAAGCTATAGCTAATGCTCAAAAAGCATTAGAGCTTGCTAAAAGCCAAGAAGAAGCTACTAAGCAATTATGGGAAAAAATCGCAAAAATCGATTTTAGCAAAGGTAATGTACAAAAAGGAAAAGAGCTTTTTGAAGGAAATTGTATTGCATGTCATGGTGTAAAAGCTGCTGGAATTCCTGCTACTATCACAGATTCTTCTTTAGGTGTAACACCTCCTGATTTAAGTGATGCGGGTGCTATTTATGATGAGAAATTTTTAACCGCACTTATCATTGATCCGGTTAAAGCTTTGCAAATTTCACATAAATTTAATGATGAAAATCCATTCTTAATGCCTGCTTATCCTTTAAGTGGCGATGAAGCACAAGATAATCAAGATTTAGCAGACTTAATTGCATTCTTTAAAAATACAGCTAGTGAATATGAAAAAGAATTTGATGCAAAATTAAAAGCTGATTTAGAAGAAAAATATGCTAAAAATCAAGAGCTTTCAGAGCAAGCAAAAACGGCTTTAATTGCAAAAGAATTTGATTTTGCTAAAAATAAACATACGTTTGAAAATGCTTGCGGAAGATGTCATGATGTAAAATATGATGGCTTTGTTTCAAGCTCAAATATGACTGATTTAAAAAATTATCTTGGTATGACGCCTCCAGATTTATCTATGATGATTCGTTCTAAAGGCGCGCATTATCTTGAAATTCTCATTAACGAACCTCAAAAGAAAATTCACGGTACTGCTATGCCAAGAGTTGGCTTAAATGAAAAAGCACAAACTCAAGTTATTAATTATCTTGAAAAAGTTGGTGATAGTAAAAAAGAAGAAAGAGAGCAAACAGGAATTTATATTATGATATTCTTTGCTATCTTAAGTATTTTTGCTATAGGTTGGAAAAGATCAGTTTGGTCTAAACTACACTAATTTACTCAAAGAACGCCTTGTGGCGTTCTTTTTCTTCAATAATAAGCTAAATATAAAATAAAATTTGATATAATATTTTTTCATTTCACACGCATTAATTTCCTTATTAGGTTGCTTATGGGTTAAAGAATGCGGAGGAATAAACCTAATTATTTTATTTCAAGGAGAATTTCATGGTAAGCATGAGAGATTTATTAGAGTGCGGTGTGCACTTTGGACACCAAACAAGAAGATGGAATCCAAAAATGAAAAAATTTATTTTTGGTGAAAGAAAAGGTATTTATGTAATTGATTTACAAAAAACACTTAGATACTTTAGATATACATATAATATCGTTCGTGATGCTGCTGCAGAAGGTAAAACAATTTTATTTGTTGGTACTAAAAAACAAGCAGGTGGAGCGATTAAAGAATATGCTGAAAAATGCGGTATGCCTTATGTAAATCACAGATGGCTTGGTGGTATGATGACTAACTTTGGAACTATCCGCCAATCTATTAGAAAATTAGAAGTTATAGAAAAAATGGAAGAAGATGGAAGCATTAAACTTTTAACTAAAAAAGAAGCATTAATGCTTACTAGAAAAAAAGAAAAGTTGTTAGCATATCTTGGTGGTATTAGATATATGAAAACTCAACCTGATATGATTTTTGTTATTGATACTGTTAAAGAAAAAATTGCAGTACAAGAAGCTAATAGATTAAAAATCCCTGTAGTTGCTCCGCTAGATACAAACTGCGATCCTGACTTAGTTGATTTCCCAATTCCAGGAAATGATGATGCAATTCGTTCGGTTCAACTTTTCTGCCAAGAAATGGCTGAAGCAATCAATGAAGGTAAAGCATTAAGAGAGCAAGATGGTGAAGCAAATGAAGAACAACCAATCTCTGAAGAAGAAAAAAAAGAAGTTTTAGAAGAAGCTATGAGTGAAGAAGATTTTGAAGGAGATAAAGAATAATGGCTGAAATCACTGCACAAATGGTAAAAGAACTGCGCGAAAGTACTGGCGCAGGTATGATGGATTGTAAAAATGCTCTAAAAGACACAGATGGTGATTTTGAAAAAGCAGTGCAACTTTTAAGAGAAAAAGGACTTGGAAAAGCTGATAAAAAAGCTGATCGTTTAGCTGCTGAAGGTTTAGTAAGCGTAAAAGTAAGTGATGATTTTAAATGTGCAACTGTAAGTGAAATTAATTCAGAAACTGATTTTGTTGCTAAAAATGAACAATTTATCGCTTTAACAAAAGATACAACAGCGCATATTCAAGCTAAAAGTCTTCAAAATGTTGAAGAATTACATTCAAGCGAGATTAATGGTGTTAAATTTGAAGAGTACTTAAAAAGCCAAATTGCAACTATTGGTGAAAATTTAGTTGTTAGAAGATTTGCTACTTTAAAAGCAGGTGCTAATGGCATAGTAAATGGCTATATTCATACTAATGGTCGTGTTGGTGTGGTTATTGCTGCAGCTTGTGATAGTGAAGCTACAGCTAGCAAGTGTGGAGAATTTTTAAAGCATATTTGTATGCATATTGCTGCAATGAAACCAAGTTATCTATCTTATGAAGAACTTGATATGGATTTTGTAGAAAATGAATATAAAGCTTTAGTTGCTGAGTTAGAAAAAGAGAACGAAGAAAGAAGAAGACTAAAAGATCCTAATAAACCAGAGCATAAAATTCCAAAATATGCAAGTAGAAAACAATTAACTCAAGAGGTAATTCAAGCAGCTGAGGAAGCTATTAAAGCTGAGCTTCAAGCACAAGGAAAACCAGAAAAAATTTGGCCTAATATTATCCCAGGTAAGTTAAATAGTTTTATTGCGGATAATTCTCAACTTGACAGCAGACTTACTTTAATGGGTCAGTTTTATGTAATGGATGATAAAAAAACTATCGAGCAAGTAATTGCTGATAAAGAAAAAGAGCTAGGCGGAACTATCAAAATAGTTGAATTTATTCGCTTTGAAGTAGGTGAAGGCCTAGAAAAGAAAACCGAAGATTTTGCTGCTGAAGTTGCTGCGCAAATTGGTTAAAAATGGAACTTTTAAAAGCGGAAAATTTAAGCCATAGTTTTGATATTCCGCTTTTTGAAAATTTAAATTTTGCTGTAAATGCAAAAGATTGTATTGCAATATGCGGAAGTAGTGGATGTGGTAAATCCACTCTTTTGCATATTTTATCTACCTTATTAAAACCTCAATCAGGAAAAGTTTTTTATAATAATCAAGACTTATACGGTTTAAATGATGATGCTTTGCTAGAAATTCGTAGAAAAGATTTTGGAATTATTTTTCAAATGCATTATTTATTTAAAGGTTTTTTGGCTTTTGAAAATATAGAACTTGCGAGTGTTTTAAGCGGACAGAATATTGATTATGAATTATTAAAAAAACTTGATATTGCAGATTTAATGAATCAAAAAATCACAAAGCTAAGTGGTGGACAGCAGCAAAGAGTAAGCATAGCTAGGGTCTTAAGTAAAAGGCCAAAGATTATTTTTGCTGATGAAGCTACCGGAAATTTAGATTTTAAAAATGCTTTAAATGTAATGGATATTTTGATTGATTATATCAAGAAAAATAACGCAGCTTTGATTTTTGTTACGCACGATCAAGAGCTTGCTAAAAAATGTGACAAGGTTTTTCACTTAAACAATCATGGAATTTGTTAAATATTTAGGCGATGAAAATGTAATTATTTTCATGCTTTTGTTTGCTAGAATGAGCGGGTTATTAGTTTTTTTCCCTTTTTTTTCTCACAATAGTATACCTTTGGTGGTAAAAACCACCTTAGCTTTATTTTTAACAATGTTTTTATATCCCTTAGCAAAGCTTGAGGGCAATACACCTGATTCTTTTTTTATTTTATATCTTTTAAGTGAAGTGCTTTTTGGTATGATGACAGGGTTGATTTTGCAAATGACTTTTGCTATTTTGCAAATGGCAGGTGAGCAGGTTTCTTTTACCATGGGATTTTCTATGGCTAGTGTTATGGATCCTACAACTGGTACAAACACACCTGTAATCTCACAAGTTTTAAATTTATTGGCTTTACTTGTATTTTTGGCCTTTGATGGACATCATTTAGTTTTGCTTTTTATATCTAATTCATTAGAATATATTAGTTTAGGTGGGTTTTATCCACATGAAAATTTAATGCTTTATTTAAATAAAGCCATGGTAAATATTTTTGTACTTGGTTTTTCTATGGCTTTTCCAGTTTTGGCTATATCTTTATTATCAGATGTGATTTTTGGTATGCTTATGAAAACTATGCCACAATTTAATCTTTTAGTGGTGGGGTATCCTATTAAGATATTCTTATCTTTTGCAGTGCTTATTGCTATTTTGCTTATTATGATGCAGTATTTTAAAAATTTAACAATGAAAAGTTTTGAGCATATGGAATTATTATTTTTTAATATATAAGCAATAAATAATTAAAAATGTTTTAAAATAAGATATTTCTTTAATTTTGGGAGATGACAGATGAAGGTTTTGCTGATAAATTCTAATACGGCTGTTTCAAAGCTAATCAGTTTAGGTGTTCAAAAATTAGGTTATGATTTTGAAGAAATTACAAATACTGAGGAGCTTGGAGAATTTTATGATGTTATTATCATAGATCATGATATTGAAGCTAATTTAGATGATTTAAAAAGCAAATGTAATAGATTGATTTGTTTATTACCTAGAAATCAAGAGCAAGTAGAAGGCGTAGAATGTTTATATAAACCTTTTTTGCCAACTGACTTTATAGAGCTTTTGGGTGGTGAAAAAACTTTAAATGAAGATAAAAATAATACTTTAGAAGAAGATGAATTAAATTTTGACGATGATATTTTAATTGATAAAGATACACCTTTGGATGGAAATGAACTTTTAGCTGGTATTGACTTGTCTGAGCATGAAGAGAGTTTAAGTGAAGATGATTTAAGTTTGCAAGAAGAATTTTTTGAAGAAAATTTAGATGATGAATTAAAAGTTGACAATATACCTGAAACAACAGATGTATTAGTAGATGAAAAAAAAGATGATTTGACGTTGCTAGATGATTTACATGGAGAAAATATAGAAGAAAATATAGAAGAAAATATAGAAGAAAATATAGAAGAA